>DASVLN010000507.1:0-8705 GCA_036384855.1 Burkholderiaceae bacterium
CCTCACGCCGTCGCAGCGCTGGCGCGCGATCGACCTGCCGCTGGCCGCGCCCGTGCTGATGGCCGGCATCAAGACGGCGGCGGTGATCACGGTCGGCACCGCGACCATCGCCGCCTTCGTCGGCGCCGGCGGCCTGGGCGAGCGCATCGTGACCGGACTCGCGCTCAACGACCACGCGCTGCTGCTGGCCGGGGCGCTGCCGGCGGCCGCCCTGGCGCTGGCCGCGCAGGGCCTGTTCGGCCTCCTTGAATGGTGGGTGCGGCCACGCCGGGCCACGGCGTGAGCGATACCCGATGCGGTATCAGGCCATGGCCGCCGGCTGCGCGGGCGGCGGCTGCACCGTCTGGGCGACGCGCCGCACCGGGGTGCGCATCAGCATGAACTCCTCGGCCAGCGTCGGATGGACGGCGATCGTGCGGTCGAAGTCGGACTTGCGCGCCCCGCAGGTCACCGCGACCGCCAGGCCCTGCACGATCTCGGGCGCGTCGGGGCCGATCATGTGCACCCCCAGCACCCGCTGGCTGAGGCCGTCGACGACCAGCTTCATGTAGCTGCGCTGCGTGCCGCCGACGAAGGCCGTCTTCATCGCGCGGAAGTCGGCCCCGTACACGTCCACGGGTCCGTGCAGCGCGGCCTGCTGCTCGCTCAGGCCGACGGTGCCGATCGACGGGTCGGTGAACACGGCGCTGGCGACGGTGCGGTGGTCGATGCGCGTCGGCGCGCCGCCGAACTCGGTCTCGGCGAAGGCGCGCGCCTCGGCGATCGCCACGGGCGTCAGGTTGACGCGGTCGGTCACGTCGCCGACCGCCCAGATGCCCGAGACGCTCGCGCGGCTGTCCGCGTCGACCGCGATCGCACCGCGCGCCGTGAGCCTGACGCCGACCCGCTCCAGGCCGAGATCGCGCGTGTTGGGCGTGCGGCCGGTCGCGTTGAGCGCCGCCTCGGCCTGCAGCACCGTGCCGTCGACGCGCCGCAGCGCGAAGCCGCCCGCGTCGCGCTCCAGCCGCTCGAAGCCCACGCCCGCGGCCAGCGTGATCCCGCGATCGGCGAGCGCCATCGCGAGGCGGCCGCGCAGCTCGGTGTCGAAGCCGCGCAGCGGGTGCACGTCGCGGTAGGCGATGGTCACCCGCACGCCCAGCGCGGCGAGGATGCTCGCGAACTCCACCGCGATGTAGCCGCCGCCGATCACCAGCAGCGTCGCCGGCAGCTCGCGCAGGTCGAGCACCTCGTTGGAGGTCATCGCCAGCTCGAGGCCGGCGAAGGCGTCGCGCGCCGGCGAGCCGCCCGTCGCGACGAGGATGCGCGGCGCCGACAGCGTGCGTTCGCCGACCGCCACCTCGCACGCCGACGCGAGCCGCGCCCGTCCGCGCACCAGCTCCACGCCGGCGTTCAGCAGCATCTCGTCGTACACGTGCTCCAGGCGGCCGATCTCGCGCGCCTTGGCCTCGGCCCAGCGCGCCATCTCGAAGCGCGCCTCGACATCGCTCCAGCCGAAGCCGCGCGCCTGCTCGAACTCGCGGGCGAAGCCGGCGGCGTACATCATGAGCTTCTTCGGCACGCAGCCGCGGATCACGCAGGTGCCGCCCACGCGATCCGCCTCCACGATGGCCACCTTCGCGCCCAGTGCCGCCGCACGGCGCGCGCCCGCCACGCCGCCGGAGCCGCCGCCGATCACGATCAGGTCATGGGTCGTCGCCATCGAATGAGTCCCGCGAGTCTTGCGAAGGCGACATGCTCGCAGACTTCGCCGCTTCCCGCGAGCGGCGGGGCCTAACGCACCGCGGCCGCGCCCAGCATCGCCGACGGCGAGCCCGCGACCGCGGGCTGGTTGACGGTCGACGCATCGGTGAGCGCGCTCGCCTCGTCGAGCGTGTACAGCGCGCCGAGCGCCGAGACGTAGACGCGGTCGCGGGCCGGATCCACGGCGACCTGGTGCGCGTCGTCGATGCTCACCGTGGCACGCACGACGGGCGCGGGCGCGCTCGCGTGGTCGACGAGGATCAGCCCCGCGAACATGTCGGCGACGTAGAGCCGGTCGCGCGTCGGATCGACCGCCAACCCCGAGCCCAGCACCGGCACGGTGGCCACCGCCTGCTGCGGGCCGCTGGCGGTGTCCACCGACGCGAACACGTGGACGCCGGCATCGGCGTTGACGACGTACAGCCGCTCGCGCACCGGGTCGATCGTGAAGAACGACACGCCGTGGTCGACGAACAGCGCGCGCGACGGCGTCGCGGGCGAGCCGCGCAGCGCATGCGCGTACGGGTAGGCGACGATCTCCCCGCTGCCGTGCGCCGTGTCGCCGCCGACGTAGAGCTCGTCGCGCGCGGTGTCGAGGAACAGGGCATGCGGCGCGACCAACGTGTCGGGCAGCGTGAAGCTGCGCGCCGGCAGGGCGTCGGGCCGCAGCAGGCTCGCATGCGCGTAGACGAGCACGGTACGGCCGGCGATCGCGTAGAGCTCGTCTCGCGCGCGGTCCAGCTGCACGTTCTCGCCCGGCGTCGCCGTCAACGACACGACAGGCCGCGCCAGCGCCTGCCCCGCATCGGGCTCGAGCTTGGCCAGCCCGACGATCCCGCGCCGCCCCGTATCGGGCACGAAGACGCGCAACGGCGCCTGGAGGCTGCCGCCGCGCTCCACGCCCAGCGCGCTCGCTCCGGCCGCCGGGCTGCCGTCGCCACCGCCGCCACAAGCCGACAGCATCGCCAGCAGGCCAGCGCAGGCGAGCACGCAGGTCGACCTCCCGCGACGGGGGCGCGGACGCGGGGCGGGGCAGGGCGCGTGTCGCATCGCGATCCGTGTCGAATTTTCCAGGGGCGCAGTCTGCAAGGAAGAGATTGCTCGACGGTGAACCAATCTTGTGCCGCCGGATACACGACCGTAGGTAAGAAACCACGATGAGCTGCAACACGACGTCACGGCGCGGCGCGTGATACGTCTGGTCACCAAGTCGTCATCGAACCCCGGACCGCGCCGTACGCCTCTGGAGCCCGGCGCACGGGCTTTGGTTCCCCGCCCGATACGCACGGTTTCTTTACACGGGTGGCATTGCCGTTGCCGGAAGAAGAGTCCTGGCCTCGCACGGGCGAGACCATCTTCCAACAGGAGAACTCACATGCGCAGCTTCCAGACCAAACTCGTCGTGACCGCCGCTTCCGCCGCCATGGCCGCCGTGATGGGCGTCGCCTGGGCCCAGTCCTCGTCGTCGTCGTCCGACGGCTCGTCGGCGACCGGCGCGCCGGCCGCGACCTCGCCCGCCGACGCGAACGCCAACTCGATGAACAACAACGACAACGCCGGCAACAACTCGCTGAACAACGGCGCGTCGTCCACGTCGTCCACCTCGTCGTCGAGCAGCATGAACAACAGCTCGACCGACAACAGCGCCAACAACTCGTCGTCGAACTCGTCGACCGACAACGCCTCGTCGACGGACACCACGCCGGCGCCGCGTTCGGACCGCAACTGACCGACCTCGCGTCGACCCGGCATCGCCGCCCATCCCGTGCAGGGATCGGCGGCGATGCCGCTTTCACGGGCGCGCCGCGCGAGCGACGCGATCGGCGACGAAGCGCTCGAACGCGTCCAGCACCGGCACGTAGCGCGCCGGCGATCGCTCGAGCAGCGCGAGCGCCCCGCAGCTCGCCTCGAGCGTGCTCAGCTGGCCGGGCCGGCGCGCCTTGCGCAGCGCAGCGTAGCGGCTCGCCTCGCCAGGCGGGAGCGTGATCCGCGGCAGTGCCGCGAGCATCGGATGCGCGCGCAGCAGGCGCAGGCTCTTGCGCCAGGTCGCGTCGATCGCGACGAGCTGCAGCGACGCGTCGTCCCGCACGGCGTCGGCATCGACGATCATGCCCGCCGCGCCGTCATCCGGCGGATAGAGCAGCACGCTGTGCCGGCCGCCGCCGTGCAGCAGGGGCGCGAGCGTCGCGTCGTCGAACTCCTCGCCCACCACGACGCGGCACTGCGCCAGGCAGCGCGCGAGCAGCCGCGCGCTGCCCTTGGCCTCGCGCGCCTCCCGCGGATGCTGCAGCACGAGCAGCGGCACGCGGTTGTCGACGCGCACGACCAGCGCGCACAGGCAGGTCGCGAGCGGCAGCGCGCAGGCGGCGCAGCGCGGGCGCGAGGCAGGCTCGGGTGCGACGTCGGAAGGCATGGAGTTCGAAGGCGGACGACGGGCGCGGCCCTTGCCGCCATGCCCATCGACGCACACCCTACAGGAGTTTCGACATGGATCACGACAAGGATGCCGCCGACCGCCAGGCGCGGCTGTTCGCCCTCATCAAGGACGTGAAGTTCGCGATGTTCACGACCCACACCGCCTCGGGCCACCTGCACTCGCGGCCGATGACCACGCTCAACACGCGCATCGACGAGGACGACGCGCTGTGGTTCTTCATGTCGCGCGCCGGCGCGCCCGTGGCCGAGATGGGCAACGACACGCAGGTCAACGTGTCGTACGCGAACCCGTCCGACGACGCGTACGTCTCGGTCACGGGCGTCGCCCGCGTCGTCGAGGATCTCGCGCGCAAGCAGGCGCTGTGGACTCCGGCCGCCCAGGCCTGGTTCAGCGGGGTCGACGACCCCGACCTCGCGCTGGTCGAGGTGCACATCGAGCACGCCGACTACTGGAACGTGCGCGACAACAAGCTCGTGCAGCTGTACAAGCGCGCCGAGGCGGCGCTGTCCGGCAAGCAACCGAACCTGGCCGAGCACGGACGCGTCCGCCCACACTGAGCGCCGGCCCCGCGCGCCGCGTGACGCGTGACGCGTGCGCGCGAGGGCTCGAACGGGCGCGGGCACCAGGCCCGCGTCCAGCCCCTCACCGATGCGCCGGCGGACTCACAGGTGGATGCCGCCGGACACCTCGATGCGCTGCCCGTTGATCCAGCCGGTGCCGTCGGCCAGCAGCGCCGCGACGGCGCCGCCGATGTCGTCGGGCAGGCCCACGCGGCCGAGGGCTGTCTGCGACGCGATGGCGCGGTTGAGTTCGACGTTGTCGCGCACCGTGCCGCCGCCGAAGTCCGTCTCGATGGCGCCCGGGGCGATCGTGTTGACCGCGATGCGACGCGGGCCGAGCTCCTTGGCGAGGTAGCGCGTCAGCACCTCGATGCCGCCCTTCATCATCGCGTAGGCCGCGTAGCCCGGGTACGTGAAGCGCACCAGGCCCGACGACGTGTTGACGATGCGGCCGCCGTCCTCGATCAGCGGCAGCAGCTGCTGAGTCAGGAAGAACGTTCCCTTCAGGTGGACGTCGACGAGCTGGTCGAACTGCGCCTCGGTCGTCTGCTCGATGCTGGCGTGGACGCCCGAGCCGGCGTTGTTGACGAGGTAGTCGAAGCGCTCGCGCCGCCACGTCGCGGCAAGCGCGTCGCGCACGCGCTTGACGAACGCCGGGAAGCCGCCCGTCGAGCCGACGTCCAGCTGCAGCGCGACGGCGCGGCGACCGAGAACCTCGATCTCGCGCACCGCGGCGTGCGCCTCGGCCTCGTTGCGGTGGTAGGTCAGGATCACGTCGACGCCTTCGGCAGCGAGCTTGAGCGCGGCGTTGCGGCCGAGGCCGCGGCTGCCGCCGGTGATCAGGGCGATGCGGGCGGTGTCGGGGGATGTCGAAGCAGTGGTCATGGCGGGCTCCTTTGAAGCGGGTGGTTGATCGATGGAGTGATTCTGGGAATTCCCGCCGCTCGGATAAAGTCCCGGCTCGAGGTCACACTGTTCCCCACGGAAGAACAATCATGCGCGATCCCCTCGAGCTCGAATCGCTGCGCGTCTTCGCCAAGGTGGCGGAGCTCGCGAGCTTCACGCGCGCCGCGGAGCAGCTCGGGCTCGCGAAGGGCCATGTCTCGACCAGCGTCCGCGCGCTCGAGGAGCGCATCGGCACGCGCCTGCTGCAGCGCACGACGCGCCAGGTGCGCATCACGCCCGACGGCGAGCGCTTCCTCGACCGCGCCAAGGAGCTGCTGGCCGAGGCCGAGCAGCTCGACGCGATGTTCCGGCCCGCCGCGACGGGGCTCGCCGGCCGGCTGCGCATCGACCTGCCCACCGCCCTCGCGCGCGACATCGTCGTGCCGCGGCTGCCGGAGTTCCTCGCCGCGCATCCGCAGCTGGAGATCGGCCTGAGCACCACCGACCGCCGCGTCGACCTCGTGCACGAGGGCTTCGACGTCGTGCTGCGCGTGGGGGCGCTGGGCGACTCCGACCTCGTCGCCCGGCCGCTCGGCCACCTGCGCATGGTCAACGCCGCGAGCCCGGCATACCTGCGCGAGCACGGGACGCCGCGGACGCTGGACGACCTCGCGGGCCACCGCGTCGTGCACTACGCGTCGACGCTGAGCCACGCCGGCGCGAGCTGGGAGTACCGCGACCCGGAAGACGGCACCTGGCGCACGCGGCCGATGCGCGCGGCCATCGTCGTCAACGGCACCGACGCCTACCAGGCCGCCGCGCTCGCCGGGCTCGGGCTGTACCAGGCGCCGCGCACGGGCGTCTCGCGGCTGGTGCGCGAGGGCCGGCTGGTCGAGGTGCTGCGCGACTACACCGCCGCGCCGCTGCCGGTCTCGCTGCTCTACCCGAACCGGCGCCACCTCGCCCCGCGGGTGCAGGCGGTGCTCGCGTGGCTGGAGGAGATCGTCCGCCCCTACCTCGACGAGGCGGGATGAGGCCCCGTCCGTCGCGCCGGATCGCAGCGCGGCATCGCGGCCCGGCAGGTCGTCGCACGGGGCCACGGAGAGCCCTCGCCGCCGCCTAGCATCCTTCCCATCGACACCACCGAAGGAGACGCCCCATGCACGCCCGCCTCGCCATCGCCCTGCTCGCGGCCGCCACGCTCGGCCATTGCGGCCCCGCCCGCGCCGCGGAACAGGCGCGCACGTTCGCGCCGTTCACTGCCGTCGCCAACGGCGGGCCGGTCAGCCTCGACATCGAGGTCGGCAAGCCGCAGTCGGTGACGGTGACGGGCAACGACCGCTTCCTCGCCGACCTGCGCACGGACGTGGTCGACGGCCAGCTGCGCATCGAGCTTCCGGATCACGACCACGGCAGCGCGTACGGCCACCCGCACGTCACGATCACGGTGCCGCGGCTCGAGCGCTTCGAGATGTCCGGCGCCGGCGCGACCGTGATCACGCACATGGCCGGCGACCGGCTCGACGTGCGCTACTCGGGCGCCGGCAGCCTCCACGCCGACGGGCAGGTCAAGGACTTGCGGCTGGACGTGAGCGGGGTCGGCTCGATCGACGCCCGCGAGTTGCACGCGCAATGGGCCGAAGTGCGCGTGAGCGGCGTCGGCTCCGTGCGGGTCCACGCCAGCGAGCGCCTGGACGCCTCGGTCTCCGGCATCGGCTCGCTCGCGTACTACGGCCACCCCAAGTCGGTCGAGACGCACGGCGGCGGGCTGGGCAGCATCGGGCCCGGCCACTGACCGCGCCGCCTCAGCGCCAGGGCCGGCTCGCCCATTCGCTCGCGAGCAGGCCGTAGAGCCACGAGTCGCTCTTCTCGCCGCCGGCGATCCAGCGCTCGCGCAGGTGGCCCTCGCGCGTGAAACCCAGGCGTTCCAGCAGGCGTGCGGACGCCTCGTTGCGCGGGTCGATGTCCGCCTCCACGCGATTGAGGCCGCGCGCCGTGAAGCCCCAGTCCAGCATCGCCTCGACCGCCTCCGACGCATAACCCTGGCCCCAGGCCGCGACGGAGAGCATGTAGCCGACCTCGGCGCGCCGGCATTCCGCGTCGAAGTGGAACAGCGTGCAGGTGCCGATCAGCCGGTCGTCTCCGCACCGCAGCATCGCGAAGCGCACGGCCTCGCCCTGGGCCAGCGCCACGAGGTCGCGCTCGACCTGTTCGACCGCCTGGCGGCGATCGGTCCACGGCGGCCGGCTGCCGTAGCGCGTGACGCGCGGATCCGAGAACAGCTCGAACAACGCCGGCACGTCGTCCATGCCCGTCGGTCGCAGGGACAGGCGCGCGGTCGAGAGCGTCGGGAGCGAGGGGGCGGTCATGCGGGTCGGCGTGATGCGGATCGGGTCGAGCCGGACGGCCGGCTGCGAAGGGAACGGATTCTCACACGAGGGCCGCCGTGCGTGATGCGATCGTGCGGCGGCGTGGCGTGGCGTCCTCGCCCGGAAAAATTCCGGCGTCCCTTGTTGTTCTCATAAGCTTTTCATTCTCAGGGTGGTGGCAGTAGTAGGGGCTGCCGCATCCTGTGGACAAAGGCGGAAATCCCTGGTCCATCAAGCATTTGCCGCCGGAACAAGCATGGGGATCGCGCGCCTCGTTGCGGCAGGACCTTTCGACAACAACTTCGCGCGCCGCCGCCGGCCTGTGGACCGTGGTGCAGTTGTCCCGGAACGGTCCACATCCTTGTGACTTGACAGCGGCGATCGTCCCGGTCCGGCGGGCGGCGGCGGCGCGCGCGGACGCCGGCTAGCCCGGGAGGTCGCCGGCGCGCTCGAGGCTCGGGAAGCCGTTGCCCTGGTGGAGCTGGCGTGCGAGCTCGTCGGCGAAGGTGAAGAAGCCGTCCTGCCCGAGGGCCATCGCCTGCAGCCGCGTCCAGGCGACCGCCAGGGCGTCGAAAACCAGCGGGTCGCGCGCGTCCGCAGGCAGCGCGGGATCGAGCACGACCACCCGCCCGGCGCTCTCCTCGCCGTCGGCGACGTGATCCTCGAAGTCGTCCACGCCCCACGCGAGCGCAGGACGATGGCGGCGCAGCAGCT
>DASVLN010000508.1:0-2733 GCA_036384855.1 Burkholderiaceae bacterium
CCCATGAGCCCGCGGCCGCCGCGCTGCTGCTGAAGCGCGCGCTCGCCTTCCTCGCGCGCTGCTGAGCCGCGCGGCGCTCGCGCGCTGCTGCCGCCGCCGCGACAGGGGTATCGATACGCCGCGCGGGCGTGTAGGGAGTTCTTGACGGCCGGCGTCGGGAGATGCCAATTTTCGCCGTCATACACCTACCCTGTATACGTATCGCGACCTCATCGGCCGACATTCGATTTGCACCCGAAGACCGGCCGTGTTCGGCCCTTCCGGCCGCGCGATCGACTCGAATAATCGTCGCCATCGAAGCGTCCTATTGAGCGAGCTCGACCGCTCAAGCTCGAACGGAAGCGGTCGTAAACCCTGGCGATGAACCTCATGACTCCTTCCTCCAGCCATCCGTCCGCGGCCGAGCCGTCGCTGTCGCGGCGCCTGGGCCGCCTGCAGGCGACCGGCCTCGCGGCCGCCGCCGCCCTGTCGGCCTGGGGCGCGAGCCTCGCCCACTCGCCCGCGGTCGCGGCCGTCGTCGGCGCCGTCCTCGTCGCCGCGGGCGTCGCGCTCGACCGCCGGCGCGCCCGGCGCGAGCGCCACGAGCGCGACGCCGCCGGCGCCTTCGTGGCCGGCACCGACCAGCTCGGCCAGGAGGTGCTGCCGCTCTGGAGCGCGCACATCGAGAACTCGCGCCAGCAGATGGAGACCGCGATCGCCGCGCTCTCGCAACGCTTCGCCGGCATCGTCGACCGCCTCGACCAGACGCTGCGGGCGCAGAACGACGACGGCGCCGGCCGCGGCCTGGCATCGCTGTTCGAGCACAGCGACGCGCGGCTGCGCGAGGTGCTCGGGTCGCTGAAGGAGGCGATGGCGAGCAACGGCGCGATGCACGAGGAAGTGCAGAGCCTCGGCCGCTTCGTCGCCGAGCTGCAGCAGATGGCGGCGGAGGTCGCCGACATCGCGCAGCAGACCAACCTGCTCGCCATCAACGCGGCGATCGAGGCCGCGCACGCCGGCATCGAGGGCCGCGGCTTCGCGGTGCTCGCGCAGGAGGTGCGCAAGCTGTCGGCGATGTCGGGCGAGACCGGCCAGCGCATGGCCGCCAAGGTCGCCGTGATCGCGCAGGCGATCGACGCGGCGCGCGCGAGCGCCGAGGCGTCGGCGCAGCGCGAGGCGGCGTCGCTCGGCGCGTCCGACGACGCGATCAACGAGGTGCTCGGCCGCTTCCGCGACGTGACGCAGGCGATGGAGTCCTCGGCCACGACGCTCAAGCACGAGAGCGAGGGCATCCAGTCCGAGATCGTCGAGGCGCTGGTGCAGCTGCAGTTCCAGGACCGCGTGAGCCAGCGCATGACCCACGTGCGCCAGAACATGGAGCGCCTGCCCGCGCTGCTCGCGGACAGCCGCCGCCGCTTCGACGCGAGCGGCGAGCTGGCCTCGGTCGACGCGCGCGTGCTGCTCGACGAGCTCGAGGGCAGCTACGCGATGGTCGACGAGCGCACGACCCATGCCGGCGAGGCCGGCACGCCGGCGGCGCCGGCCGCGTCCGCCAGCCTCGAGGAAGTCACCTTCTTCTGATCCGCGCGGCACCGCCCTTCTCCCGCATCCCACGACAACAGGAAATCCCATGGCCAAGACCATCATGATCGTCGACGACTCCGCCTCGCTGCGCCAGGTCGTCGGCATCGCGCTGCGCAGCGCGGGCTACGACGTCCTCGAAGGCTGCGACGGCGCCGACGCGCTCAAGAAGCTGACGGGCCAGAAGGTCCACCTGATCATCAGCGACGTCAACATGCCCAACATGGACGGCATCACGCTGGTCAAGGAGGTCAAGAAGCTCGCGCCCTACAAGTTCACGCCGATCGTGATGCTCACGACCGAGTCGGCCGACGGCAAGAAGGCCGAAGGCCAGGCCGCGGGCGCAAAGGCGTGGGTGCTCAAGCCGTTCAACCCGCCGCAGCTGCTGGCGGTCGTGCAAAAGCTCGTGCAGCCCTGAGCGGCCGCTCGACCCCGTCCCCGACGAACGCATCCGAACGCACCGCCACGCGCATGACTGCCACCCCCTTCCGCATCGACGGCGAATTCACGATCTACCGCGCGGCCGAACTGGCCGAGGGCCTGAAGGCCGCGCTGGCCGCCACGCCGGCCGGCCATGCGCTGGAGATCGACCTGTCCGAGGTCACCGAGATGGACTCCGCCGGCGTCCAGCTGCTGCTGGCCGCGCGCCGCGGCGCCGCGCAGGGCGGGCGATCGCTGCGCCTGTCCGGCCGCAGCCCGGCGGTCGCCGAGGTCTTCGCGACGCTGCGGCTGGACGCGCATTTCGACGCCGCGGCCGCCACCGCGCAAGCCGAGTGAAGGACGACGACATGGCCAACGACATCAACCTGGACGCGGTGCTGCACACCTTCGTCGCCGAGGCGCGCGAGCTCCTCGAGGACATGGAGGCCGCCCTGCTGCGCGTGGGCGGCGAGGCCGACCCGCGCGAGAGCGTCAACGCGATCTTCCGCGCCGCGCACACCATCAAGGGCTCGTCCGGCCTGTTCGGGCTCGACGCCATCGTCGCCTTCACGCACGTCGCCGAGAGCGTGCTCGACGAGGTGCGCGACGGCGCGGTGGCGCTCGACGAGGCGCTGATCGCGCTGCTGCTGGCCTGCGGCGACTACATCGGCCGCATGATCGACGGCGTCGAGGCCGGCGCGACGCTGGCCGACCCGAGGACCGACCCGGAGGGCGGCGCGCTGCTCGCCCGCC
>DASVLN010000509.1:0-2496 GCA_036384855.1 Burkholderiaceae bacterium
TCAGCCCGCGCTCGCCGACGCCGCGCCCGCGGGCGGCATCGGGGTCAGCGCGGCGCGGAAGCGAAGGTAGTCGCGCGCGCTGCGCTCCGGCTGCTCGATCATGGGCGCATGCCCGATGCCGGGCATCACGTCGACACGCGAGTTCGGCAGCTTCGCGTGCAGGAGCGCCGCCGTCCCGACGTCCAGCGCGCGGTCCTGCGCGCCCCAGGTGATCAGCGCGGGCACCCGCAGCCCGCTGATCGCGTCGCTGACCGAGTCGGTCGCGATCTGCACGAACACCTTCTTCTCCAGTTCGGCGTTGGCCATGCGCTCGCGCGCCATCACGTCCATCGCGAAGCCGGGGATCCATGGCGGCTGGCTCATCGTGAACCGCACCAGGCGCGGGAAGTCCGATTCCTTCTCCACCAGCAGCGGGTTCTCGCCGGTCGTCTCGATCATGCGGCGCAGCTCGCTGGCCGGCGCCTCCGGGATGCCGGCGGCGTCGATCAGCCACAGGCTGCCGACCTCGTCGGGATGCTGCGCCGCGTAGCTCAGCACGATGCCGCCGCCCATCGAGTTGCCCCCCAGGTGCACGTGCTGCAGGCCCAGCGCGCGGACGAAGTCGCCAGGCGCGCGGCCTGCGCGGCGTAGCGGTAGTCGGCGTCGGGCAGGTGCGTGGATTCGCCGAAGCCGACCAGGTCCGGTGCGACGACGCGGTAGTGCGGCACCAGCCAGCGCGCCACGCGCGTGAAGTTGTCCTTGTCGGCGCCGAATCCGTGCACCAGCACCAGCGGCTCGCCGCTGCCGCCGTCGAGGTAGGCGATGCGGGTGCCGTCGGGCAGCGTGATCTCGCGCCGGTCCAGTCCCGCATGCCAGCGCTCGGCGTCGAACGCGGCGTGCGTCATCGAGTCGCCGAGCGACGCGCAGCCGGCGGACAGCAGCGTCGTGGCGGCCAGCGCGGCGAGCGCGCAGGTGCGGCCGAGGCGGCGCAGGCGTTGGAGGCGGGGCGTCAGGGGCATCTGGCTTGTGCGGTTAGGCGCGGGGACGACGGCTCGACTGTACCCACGACCCGGCCGCGCCTCTTGAACGAAGGCGACAGGCCTTCGTGCGCGATCCTGACGGCCACAACATCGAGGCCGTGTGCCACGCGCCCGGGTGAGAGCCCGCGGAGGCTCCGAGCGTCAGATCGCCCCGGTCGCGGCGAGCGCGCGCTCCAGCGCGGCCAGGCAGTCGCCGTCCACGCTGACGCCCACGCCCGCGCGCATCGTCGCGAGCGCCTGCGCCGTCGTCATGGCCGCGCGGTAGGGGCGGTCGGCAGTCAGGGCATCGAAGATGTCGGCCGCCGTGATGATGCGGGTCTCCAGCCGGATGTGGCGCGCATCCAGCCCGCGCGGATAGCCGCTGCCGTCCAGCCGCTCGTGGTGCGCGCCGGCGACGCGCGCGAGCGTGCCGAACGCGCTGATGCGGCCGAGGATCTCCTCGGTGTGCTGCGCGTGGCGCTGCATCAGCGCCCACTCGCCGGCCGTCAGCGGCCCCGCCTTGTCCAGCAGCGTGTTGGGCACGCCCAGCTTGCCGACGTCGTGCAGCAGCGCGCCGCGGCGCAGCCAGCGCCGCACCTCGGCGTCGAGCCCGAGCTCGCCGGCGACCTGGTCGGCGACGAACGCGACACGCACGCTGTGGCCGGCCGTGAACGGGCTCTTGGCATCGACGATCTGGCCGAAGGCCTCGGCGATGTCGTCCAGGTAGTCGTCGTCGACCGGCTGGCGGCGCTGCGCCGGGTCGAGGTCGAGGACGCGATCCTCGAGGTCGTCCGCCGCGAGCTGGCCCCAGAACGACGCGTCGCGCGCCAGCACCGCGAAGGCGTCGGCCAGGCGCGGGTCGAACCAGCGGCCGCGGCGGCGTGCGACTTCCTCGCGCGCCGCCTGCGGGCCGGCGCCGGTGTGGTAGACGTCGACGACCTGCGCCAGCAGCGCGATCCGCGCGTACAGCGGGATCTCCTCGCCCGCCAGGCCCTGCGGGTGGCCGCCGCCGTCCCAGTGCTCGTCGAGCGCATGGATCGCGTCCGCGACGTCGTCGCCGAAGCGCAGCTGGCGCGCGACCTGGGCGCCGCGCGTGCAGCGCGTCTCGACGAGCTCGGCCTCGATGTCGTCGCCGTGCTGAACGGCGCGCACGAGCGCCCGCAGGCGCGGCATCAGGCGCGCCTGGGCGCCGGTGTGCCGCACCGCGAAGCGCAGCAGGCCGGCGAAGTTCGTCCCGGCGACCTTGCGATCGTGCTTGAACGCGCGGTCGTCGGCGAGGAACAGCTCGGACAGCCGCGCCGCGTTGGCGCTGCAGCCGGAGTCCTTCAGCAGCGTCGCGTAGTAGAGGTTCCGCATCTCCGCGGCATCGAGGCCGATCGCGCGCCCGAGCTGCTGGCCGATCCAGCAGCTGCGCAGGCAGTGGCCGGCGGGCTGTCCCTCGGTCATGTCCAGCGCGTGGCTCAAGGCTCCCAGCAGTTCGGCCAGGCGCGGGCCGTTG
>DASVLN010000510.1:0-2084 GCA_036384855.1 Burkholderiaceae bacterium
AGGCGGCGGTCGGCCGCTACGCGGCGCACGACCCGGGCGTCGGCCCCGTCCTGCAGGCGCAGACCGAGACGCTGCAGACCTGGGTGACCGTGCATCCGAAGGACGCGACCGCGTGGACGCTGCTCGCGCAGTGCGCCGAGCCCGTGGGGGAGAAGCTGCGCGCCATCCGCGCCGAGGCCGAGGCGCATGCCGCCAACGGCGACCTGCCCGGCGCGATCGACCGGCTGCACGCCGGCCAGAAGCTGACGCGCACGGGCAAGCTGGACTTCGTCGAGGCGTCCATCATCGACACCCGCCTGCACGAGCTCGAGGCGCAGCGACGCGAGCTGCAGAAGGAAGCCGAGCGCTGAGCGACCCGGCGCGCGGCCCGCTTCAGTCTTCGAACAGGCGCTCGATCGCGACGTCGATCACCGTCGACGCGACGCTGTAGATCAGCGAGCCGATCAGCGCCGAGCCGAAGTTGGCGACGCGAAACCCGTCGAGCAGCCCGGACGCGGCCCAGAACAGCAGCCCGTTGATCACGACGAGGAACAGCCCGAGCGTCAGCACCGTCACCGGCAGCGTGAGCAGCACGAGCAGCGGGCGCACCAGCATGTTCAGCAGGCCCAGCACCAGCGCCGCACCCAGCGCCGCGCCGAAGCTGCGCACGGTCACTCCCGGCGACAGGTGCGCCACCAGCAGCAGCGCGGCGGCGAGCAGGAGCCAGCGGACGATGAGTTTCATGGCGTGGCATGCGCGGTTGGACGCGCCCATTGTGGGGCAAGCGCCGCGCGGCCTGCGCCGCGGTCGCGCGCGGCCTCTGCTGAAAATACGGGGTGGGGTATGACAATCCCCACGGCTGATGCCTCCGAGCGACAAAAAGATGCGTTTCCCTCGTGAGAAAGGCGATTTTCATAGGTAAGACCGCTTCTCACGCCCTCGTGCAGGCAGTACCATTCGTTCGCTGCGGATCCATGGAGAAACGAGAGTTCATGCGACGCTCACCCAGGCCCGGCACATCAATGACCTCTTGATGGAGAGAATCGACATGGCAACTGCAAAGAAGGCCGCTCCGGCCAAGAAGGCCCCGGCAAAGAAGGCCGCGGCTCCGGCGAAGAAGGCCGCTCCGGCGGCGAAGAAGGCCGCGCCCGCGAAGAAGGCGGCGCCGGCCAAGAAGGCCGCGGCTCCGGCGAAGAAGGCGGCTCCGGCCAAGAAGCGCACGCCGAACGCCGCGTTCATGAAGGCGATGACGCCTTCGCCGACCCTGGCCGCCGTGATCGGCGCGTCGCCGCTGCCCCGCACCGAAGTCACCAAGAAGGTGTGGGAGTACATCAAGAAGAACGGCCTGCAGGACAAGGCCAAGCGCACGATGATCAACGCCGACGCCAAGCTGAAGGAAATCTTCAAGAAGGCGCAGGTCTCGATGTTCGAGATGACCAAGCTGATCAACAGCCACCTCAGCTGATCCTGCAGCGCTGAGCCTGAACGGCCGACGATGGCGAAAGCCTCGTCGGCCTTCTTGTTTGTGCGGCCCGTTGCCGGCGTCGCCGCTCGCCCGCCTCCTCGTCGCTGCGCGGCCGCATTCCGTGCGATAAGCCCGCCGCCGCCGCCGACCATTCGGACGCTCCACGGCGGTGCGCAGGCAGAATGCGCGGCAGGAGAGCGTCCCGCCTGGCGAGGATGGCCCTATAAACCGTCGCTGAGGATCGATTGAGATACGAGATGAGCATCGAGCGCAGCACCGAGCTGCTGCGCGAGGCGTTGCCCTGGATGTCGCGCCAGGCCGCGGGGCTGCATCCCGTGAGCTACGCCGTCTGGTTCGAGTACGTCGCGCGCACCAACCCGCCGTTGCGGGCCGCGATCGACGAGCACCTTGCGCGGGAGGGCCGGCTCGACGAGTTCGCCACCCACGCGCTGTTCAAGCGCCATGTCGCCGACGTCGACCCGGAGTCGGCGCAGCGCGTCGTCGACGGCATGCAGCGGGTGCTCGGCGGCATCGGCGAAGTCGCGGCATCGGCCGGCGCGCACGCCGCGCGGTTCGGCGCCTCGCTCGCGCAACTGGCCGGCGCGCTGGAGCGCGGCGACGCGGTGCGCGGGATCGGCCA
>DASVLN010000511.1:0-1578 GCA_036384855.1 Burkholderiaceae bacterium
ATGTGGCTGACGGCCTACGTCGGCAACGCGCGTGCGCTCGCGTTCTACCCGCGCCAGGGCTACGCCGACGCGGGCGCGACGGTCTTCGAGTTCGAGGGCGAGTCGCACGGCAACCGGATCTTCGTGAAGCCGCTGGCCGCGGAGGCGTCGCGTTGACGGCCGGCGCGTCCCGCCGCGCGGTGCTCGGACGCGCCGGGGCGCTCGCGATCGGGATCGCGGGCGGCCTGGCCGGCTGCGGCATGCTGGGCCGGCGCGTGACGCCCGCGGGGCCGGGCGTGCCGGGCATCTACCCCGCGCCGGTCGAGGACTTCGGGCGCTGGGATCGCTTCCCCGTCGAGGTCGCGGGCTACCGCCGCGGCGCGGTCGTGCGCTATGCGCCGGGGCTGGTCGACTACTCGATCGCCTACGAGCGCATGGACGCGGAGCTGCAGGACGCGGTCACGCTGTACTTCTATCCCCGCATGAACGACGCCGCCGCCCAGGTCGCGCAGGAGGAGGCCCAGGTGCTGCAGAGCCATCCCGGCGCGCGGGTGCTCGATCGGCGCGACCTGCCGCTGCAGCGCAACGGCGCCACCTACACGGCGCGGCTCGCCACGTTCGAGTTCGAGGAGGTGTTCGCCGGCCGCCTGCAGCGCGTGTCGTCGCAGCTGCTGGTCGCGTTCCGCGCGCTCGGCACCTTCAAGGCGCGCAGCACCGCGCCCTTCGCCCAGGCCGTGCAGGCGCAGGCGTCGTTCCTGCGGCTCCTGGAGGGCGTCGCCTGGGACGCGCCGGGCGAGATCGGCGCGCAGTAGGCTCGCGGCCACCGCTTTCTTCGACGAGGATCTCCGCATGGAACGCTTCTTCCGCATCGACCATGACGCCGCGACCGGCGTCGCCGAGCTCGTGCTCGACCAGCCCGCGCGCATGAACACGATGACGCCGGCCTTCTTCCTCGCGCTGCGCGACGCCGTGCGGACGCTCGACGACGCCGGCGCGACGCGCGTGCTGGTCGTGCGCGCCGAGGGCAAGCACTTCTCGGCCGGCATGGCGCTGGAAGTGTTCGGCGGCGACTCGCCGCTGCTGGACACGTCCACCGCGCGCCGCCGGCTCTCGTTCCAGGCGCAGCTGCGGCGGCTGATGGCCTGCTTCGACGCCCTGGACGAGGCGCGCTTCCCGGTCGTCTGCGCGGTGCAGGGCGCGTGCGTGGGCGGCGCGCTCGACCTCGCGGCGGCGTGCGACATCCGCATCTGCGCCGCCGACGCGTTCTTCACGGTGCAGGAGATCCACGTCGGCATGGCCGCCGACCTGGGCGTCCTGCAACGCCTGCAGCGCCAGCTGCCGCAGGGCCTCGCGCGCGAGCTCGCGTACACGGGCGACCGCCTCGCCGCCGACCGGGCGCTCGCGGTCGGCTTCGTCAACGCCGTGTTGCCGGACGCGGACGCGCTGCTCGCGCACGCGCGCAAGCTGGCGACGGCGATCGCGGCGAAGTCGCCGGTGGCCGTCGCGGCCAGCAAGATCGCGCTGAACCACGCGCGCGATCACGCGACCGCCGACGCGCTCGAGCGCATGGCGCTGCTGCAGAGCGCCGTCTTCGACGCC
>DASVLN010000512.1:0-4524 GCA_036384855.1 Burkholderiaceae bacterium
CCTCGCGGCGCGCGACGCCTGGGAACGACTCGGCCGCCCCGACCGCAGCGAGCTGTGAGCCCACGCCTCGCGGACACGTCCGGCGGGCGCGGCCAAACGCATGCGCCCGCCCCGGGGGCGCGCGCGCCGACGCGCTCTCAGAACGCCACCGACAGCGTGGCCCCGACCGTGCGCGGCTGCGCCACCGTCGCATGCAGCGGGCTGCCGAACGCGACGAGCGCCGCATCGGCGCCGAGGATGGCGCGCTTGTCGAACAGATTGCGCACGTACAGGCCGAGGTCGACCTTGCCCAGCGTGACGCCGCCCTGCGCGTCGACCAGCGTGTAGCCGGGCATCCTGAAGTTGGGCTGCGAGGACTCGCTGCCGTCGAAGCCGGCGTTGCGCTCGCCGACGTAGCGCACGCTGGCGCCGGCGTAGGCGGAGCGCCGCGCGACGGCGAAGCTGTCGGTGAAGCCCAGCGTACCCGAGAAGCGCGCCGAGTTCGGCAGCCGCGAGCCCGCAGGGCCCATCGCCGGCGCGTTCTCGGTCAGCTTCGCGTCGATGGCCGACAGGCTCGCGTCCAGGCTCAGCGCCGGCGTGGCGCGGTAACGCGTGAACAGCTCGGCGCCGCGCACCCGCGCGCGACCGGCGTTCTCGATCAGCGTGCCCGAACCCACCGCGACCGGCTGCTGGATGTCCTTCCACTCGATGTCGTAGATCGACGTCTCGATGGACAGGCGCTTGTCCAGCAGGTCGCCCTTGTAGCCGAGCTCGTAGCTCCAGAGCGAGTCCGACTTGAAGCTGGCCGGCGTGCCGGGGATCGGATTGCCGCCTGCGTCGAAGGCCGGCGGGTTCGGGCCGCCGGGCCGGTAGCCGCTGGCGGCGCGGAAGTAGACGTTGCTGACCGGGTCGATCGCGTAGCGCACCGTGGCCAGGTAGGTGCGGGCCGTCTCCGCCGAATTTCCGCCCTCGGCCACGCCGTTGGTCACGACGCCATAGATCTGGCGGTTGCGCGCGACGCGCAGTCCGCCCGTGAGCGACCAGTCCTTGGCCATGTTCCAGGTGACGTCGCCGTAGCCCGCCAGTTCCTTGTATGTCGAGGGTTGCTGGTCCGTGATCAGGTCGACCGAGGTCTGCGACGACACGATCGTTCCCGCGAGGACCTGCGAGTTGCGGCCGACCTCGCTGTCGAAGTAAAGGCCGCCGAGCCATTCGAGCGTGCCGGGCGCCGAGGTCAGGCGGAACTCCTGCGTGTGCTTGCGCGCGCCCGGCTCGCCGTCCAGGCGCGAGTCGGTGACCGGTTCGCCGACGGCTCCCGTCAGCGCGGCGTCGTAGAACCCGGTGTCCTGGCGGTTGCGCGTCTTCTCCTGCTGCACCGACGTGATCGAGTTGACGCGCGCCCAGCCCATGTCGTACTCGACGTCGGCGGAGACGAGGCCGATGTTGACGTGGTACGGCTCGCCGATGCCCAGCTGGCGCACGAGGTCGCCCTCGGTGGGGCGGCCGGTGGCGATGTCGTAGTCGACGATGTCGTTGCCGCGGCGGGCGATGTTCTGGTCGACCGCGGTCAGGCGCAGGTGCAGCCGCGACGTCGGCTCGACCAGCAGCGACACCCGCCCGCCGGTCGTGTCGCCGCGGTTGATGTTGCGCCCGGCGGCCGGGCCGACGGCATCGATGTAGCCGCCCTGGTGGTCCGAGAAGAGCGCGACCCGCACGGCGGCCAGGCCCTCCTTCAGCGGCACGTTGACCACGCCGCTCTCGACGTGGCCGACGCCGCCGCCCTTGATGCCGTTCAGTCCCAGCGAGACCTTGCCGGACAGCTCATAGGTGTCGGGTTCGTTGGTGACGTACTTCAGCAGGCCGCCCATCGAGCCGGCGCCGTACAGCGTGCCCTGCGGGCCGCGCAGCACCTCGATGTGGTTCAGGTCGAGCAGCGACATGTCCAGCGCCATCGTGGAGCCGGCGGCGAAGGCGGTGCTCGAGCCGAACGCGACGTCGTCGACATAGACGCCGACGGTGGCGATGGTCTGGTCTCCCGTGGTCACGCCGCGGATGCTCACCTGGCCGAGTCCCGGCCCGTTGGAGGTCTTCACGTCGACGCCCGGCAGTCCGCCGACGTAGTCGCTCAGCGACGTCGCGCCGGCGCGCTCGAGGTTCTCGGCCGACAGGGCGTTGACCTGCACCGGGACGTCGCGCGCGGGCTCCCGGCGACGGGTCGCCGTGACGGTGACCGTCTGGGTGTCGGCCTGCGTGGACTGCGACGCGGCGGCGGCCGGCCTCGCGGCGGCGGCCGCCGCTTCCTGCGCCTGCGCGGACGCGCCGAGCGAGGCCAGCACCGCCGAGACGAGGGCGGCGCCGACGGCGGGCCGATGCACGGGCTTTGCGTGTTGGAACGAAGTGCGGGGGTGAGGGATCGTCATGCTTCGGCTCCATCGAATTTTCCGAAGTAGAAACCACAACACCTTGCTAGACAAGTATTTTCGAATCAGTGTAAACGATGATCGACGACGCGGAGTCGGGGGACTTCGGCGGCGGCGACACTCCGCCCACGAGCGAGGAGGACGCCGAGGAGGGCCTCCTCCGAGCGCCGTGCGGCAAGACCGCGAGGCGTCGGCGGTTCGCGGCGGGTCGGCGACTTCCGTGTTCAATGTTCCATTTTGGAAAATTTTTATTTATAGTGGACATCATCGATACGGAAATCGCACAGGAGAGCGCATGCTCCACCGCCGCCAACATGTCCGCGGGCCGAGGCTCCGCACCGCCGAGGGCCGCCATCCATGAACCCCCGACCGGCCGTTCCGAAGGGGGCTCGCACCGCAGTCCGCAGGACGGTGGCCTCATGAGCGCCGCGAACCTCCTCGTCTGGGACAACCACGCGTGCCTGCCGCTGCGGCCCCACGACCTCGCCTTCCTGCCGCAGCTGGAACGCCACCGCGCCGCCGGCACGCACGTCGTGATGGTCAACGTGGGCTACGGCGACGACGGCATCGAGCAACACGTGCGCATGCTCGCGACGCTGCGCGCGTGGATCGCCGCGCACGCCGACCGCTTCCGCCTCATCCAGTCAGTCGACGATGTCGAGCGCGCCCGCGCGGCGGGCCAGCTGGCGGTCGGGTTCGACATCGAGGGGGCCAACGCCGTCGACGACCAGCTCGACCTCGTCGGCGTCTACCGCGACCTCGGCGTGCGCTGGATGCTGCTCGCCTACAACCGCAACAACCGCGCCGGCGGCGGCTGCCAGGACGAGGACGGCGGCCTCACGCCGTTCGGTCGCGCGCTGCTCGAGGAGCTGGCGGCCCGCGGCGTGGTCGCCTGCTGCTCGCATACGGGGTACCGTACCGCGCGGGAAGCGATCGACGCCTCGCCGACGCCGGTGATCTTCTCGCATTCGAACCCGCGCGCGCTGGCCGACCATCCGCGCAACATCCCGGACGACCTGATCCGCGCCTGCGCGGCGCGCGGCGGCGTCGTCGGCATCAACGGCATCGGCCTGTTCCTGGGCGACAACGACGCCTCGCCCGCGCGCGTGGCACGCGCGGCAGCCTATGTCGCCGATCTCGTCGGCGCGCAGCACGTAGGCATCGGCCTCGACTTCCTGCACGACCGCAGCGAACTCGACGCGACCATCGCCGCCCATCCGGAGCAGTTCCCGCCGGAGCTCGGCTACGGCAGCGGCATGGCCTTCATGGCGCCCGAGCAGATCCCCGAGGTCGCCGACCACCTGCGCGCGCTGGGCATGGCCGAGCCCGAGGTCGCCGGCATCCTCGGAGGCAACTGGCTGCGCGTCGCGCGCCAGGTCTGGAAATGACGGCCCGGCTCGCTTCGCTCCCCGCCCCCAAGGGGCTCACGCCCGCTCGCTCCGGAGCGGCCGAGCGCTCGCCGGCGGACGGCATGACGACCCGGCTCGCTTCGCTCCCCGCCCCCAAGGGGCCCACGCCGGCCAGCACCTGGGCGCGTCGCGCGCGCCCCTCCCCCACCCCATGACCCACGACTTCATCGTCATCGGCGCCGGCATCGCGGGCGCATCCCTCGCGGCCCACCTGGCGCAGCGCGGCCGCGTGCTCCTGCTCGAGGGCGAGAGCCAGCCCGGCTACCACACGACGGGCCGCTCGGCGGCGCTGTTCTCGATCATCTACGGCAACGCGCCGGTGCGTGCGCTCAGCCGCGCGAGCCGCGATTTCCTGTTCCAGCCGCCGCCCGGGTTCACCGACGTGCCGCTGGTGCACGCGCGCCCGACGCTGTTCTTCGCCCGCCAGGAGCAGCTCGCCCTGATCGACGAGGCGCGCATCGACGACGACGTGCGCCGTTCGACGCGCGTGCTGGACGCCGCCGGCGTGTCCGCGATGCTGCCCGTCTTTCGCCCCGGCTATGCGGCGGGCGGCATGGTCGACGACGCGTCCGCGGACATCGACGTGCACGCGCTGCACATGGGCTACCTGCGCCAGGCGCGGCGCCTGGGCGCGACGCTGCTGACGGATCGCCCCGTGCGCTCGCTCGCGCGCGACGCGGACGGCTGGCGCGTGCACGCGGCCGGCGAGGACTACC
>DASVLN010000513.1:0-2789 GCA_036384855.1 Burkholderiaceae bacterium
CCCCACCCGCCGCGAACGACACGGCGCCGCTCGCGCGCTCGCTGTTCGACGAGCCGCACGACGACGCGACACCCGCCTCCTGAGCGTCGTCACGCGACGTTGCGCGGCGGCCTCGCTCGCCGGGCGGACCGCAAGGACGGCGCGGGCGTTGCCGACGAGAGCGTCGGCGCTCTCGGACGGGAGTCGCCCTGTCGCGAAGGCGCTGATTGCGGTTTGCAACGCCGGCCTTCCCTTCCAAAACATCGGCGTCGATGTCTTCAATCGGAAGCTTGGTGTTCGCAACCGCAAATCGGCGCGTCGCCAGCGAGCGAAATGCCGTCCCGAACGCCTGTCTTCGACTCCAGAACATCGGCGCCGATGTTTTCAAACGGAAGCCCGGTGTTTGCAACCGCAAATCGCCGCGTCGCCAACGAGCGAATTGCCGTCTCGAACCCCCGTCTTCGATTCCAGAACATCGGTGCCGATGTTTTCAAACGGAAACCGGGTGTTTTCGGCGCCGACGTTTCGACCGGAACCTCGTTGGCTGCAAGCGCAAACCGCCGCGTCGCACAAGCGCGGGTTGGTTGTCGAGCCTGTCCCGCCGGGCGCCAGACCGCCGTGATGTCGCTGGCCCGGAACGCCGATGTGCCGCCTCACGCGCGCCGCACGAGCGCCATCACCGCCTCCGCGAACGCCGTGGGCGCTTCCTGCGGCAACGCATGCCCGGCGCCCGGCACGAGCCGGTGCTCGCGCCACCCGGTGAAGTGCCGGGCGTCGTCCCGGCCGTCGCGCGGCGGCGTGACGGTGTCGTCGGTGCCGTCCAGCGTGATCGTCGGCACGGCGATGGGCGGTAGCGCGGCCAGCGCACGCTCGAGCGCGTCGTAGCGAGAGTCGCCCGGCGCCAACCCGTGCCGGTGCCGGTAGCTGTGGAGGACGACATCGACCCAGTCCGGATTGTCGAACGCCGGCGCGCTGCGCTCGAACTCGGCGCCGTCGAAGTGCCAGGTCGGGGACCAGGTCGTCCAGAGCAGGCGTGCCAGCGCGCGCCGGTTCGCCTCGAGCCCGGCGCGTCCGCGTTCGCCGTGGAAGTAGTACTGGTACCAGAGCGCGGCCTCGCGCTCGGGCGCGATCGGCACCGCCGCGTGCGCGATGTCCTGGATCAGGTAGCCGTTGCCCGAGACCAGCCCGGCGCAGCGCTCCGGCCACAGCGCCGCGACGACGCAGGCCGCCCGGCCGCCCCAGTCGTAGCCGGCGAGCACGGCCCGCTCGATGCCGAGCGCCTCCATCAGCGCCCGCGCGTCGTCGCCGATGGCCGCCTGCTGGCCCGAGCGCGGCGTCGCGGAGTCGCGGAACCGCGTCTGCCCATGGCCGCGCAGCCACGGAACGACGACCCTGCACCCCTGCGCGGCCAGCCGCGGCGCGACCTCGGCATAGGCCTGGGCGTCGTAGGGGAAGCCGTGCAGCAGCATGACCGCGGGCCCGCCCTGCGGCCCGGCCAGGTGGCAGGCGATGTCGAGCGGTCCGGTCGCGACGAGCTGCGAGGGAACGAGGCGGTCGGGCATGCGGGCTCCAGCGAATGTCGCGACAGCATACGCGGCCCGCGCATGCCGGCCGCCACGGGGCAATGGCGCGACGGCACGGAAGCGACGGTGCTGCCGCGCGCGGGACGGGCTGGGGCGCGACACCGGCGCCGGGCATCGCCCGGCAGGAGCCGGCTCATCCCGCGCGGCTGAACACGCCGGCGACCATCCCGTAGACCAAGGGCACGGCCGGCACCACGACCGAGCCGGTGCGCCACTTCGCGAAGACCGCGATCTCGGCGAACGCCGCCGCGAGGTAGACGGCCATGTAGGTCGTTTGCACGTACGGCGTCGGCTTGTACGTGAACAGGTTGAGCACCGCGAACATCGCGTTGATCCAGGCGAACAACGCGAACGGGATGGCGCCGGCCAGGAGCTCGGCGACGGACACGACGATGGCGATCAGGCTCGGGCGCATGGTTCGGTGGGCCGGGCGGACGCAGGCACTGTACATGCGGCGCGCGGATGGCCGCCCAGGAGCGCCGGCAGTCAGTACCGTTCGAGCCACCGTGCGTCGCCGTAGGCCGCGCGCGGGGTGCCCTTCGCGAAGTCGATCAGCAGCGGGAAGTAGCCGGGCGCGAAGATGCCGAGGTCGCGGCGGCGGCCGTCGGCAGCGCGCGCGATCCGCAGGATGCCGTGGGTGGTGTCCGGGAAGACGATCCTGCGCAGCGGCACGCCGTCCTCGCGGATCGAGCCGAGGCGCTCGATCGACGGCGCGCTCGGGGCGACGTCGTCGTCGGCCGCGAACACCCACAGCTGCGGCACGCGCAGGCTGCGGATCACGTCGAGCCCGGCATAGTTCCAGGGCACCTGCGGGCTCTCGGCTCGCATGCGGTCGACCTCGCCGGCCAGCAGTCCGCCCGAGTACTGGCCGTCGACATGCGCGAGCCAGGGCTCGCGGGCGAATTCGGCCTTGAGCGCGTCGACGCGCGCCATGCCGGCGCGAAAGTCCCAGCGCGCGACCGCCGCCGTCGCGTCGGTCAGCTCGTGGACCCGGGGCAGGATCGCCGGGTCGAAGCCGTGCTCGTGCACGAGCTGGTAGTCGACCTGCCACTGATCCTGCTCCCACGCGGTGCCCACGACGCCGAAGCCGACCTCGAGAAAGTCGGCCCCCGATTCCAGCGCGGCGAGCGGCGCGACCCAGCCGCCCTGGCTGCCGCCCAGGAAGCCGAAGCGGCCGACGCGGTCGCCCGCCAGGCGGCGCGCCTCGCGGGCGGCGTTGGCGGCGTC
>DASVLN010000514.1:0-6240 GCA_036384855.1 Burkholderiaceae bacterium
CCAGCCCAGCCCCGCGACCAGCCCGCCCGCGCCGAGCGACAGCAACGCCAGCGCCACGAGGCAGCGCCGCATCGTGCGCGCGAACGGCGCGGTGTCGACGCCGACGATCAGCTTGACCGCGGGCCGCTCGGCCAGCGGTCCGAGGCGCGCCGACAGCGTGCGGAACGTGCGCCCGCTGACCGGCAGCACCAGCGTGCCGTGGCCGTCGACGGACGGCGTCGCGCGCTCCATCTCGTCCAGCCCCTTGCCGTACTGGAAACGCGCATCGTCGCTCAGCACCCAGAAGCGCACGCTGCCGTCGGCCGGCGTGAGCGTGTCCATCTTGACCTGCAGCCGCGGCCAGTGCTCGAGGTCGCCGAAGCGCTCGATCGAGTAGCGCATCGTCTGCAGGTAGGTGTTGAGTTCGTCGTCCTCGTGGCGCGTGAGCTCGCGCTCGAGCACGCCGTACAGCGCCGCGCCGATCAGCGCGAAGGTGGCGAGCGTCGCGAGCGCGAACATCGCGACAAGCCGCGCGGTGATGGAGTGCCTCACGCGGCCTCTCCGTCGGTGGGCTCGTCGCGCACCTCCATAACGTAGCCCATGCCCCGGATGGTATGCAGCAGCTTCGGCGCGAACGCGGCGTCGATCTTCGCGCGCAGGCGCTTGATCGCGACCTCGACGACGTTGGTGTTGCTGTCGAAGTTCATGTCCCAAACGAGCTCCGCGATCGCGGTCTTGGACAGGATCTCGCCCTGCCTGCGCGCGAGCACGGCCAGCAGCGCGAACTCCTTGGCGCTCAGGTCGATGCGCTCGCCGCCGCGCCAGGCCTTGCGCGCGATCAGGTCGATCTGCAGGTTGGCGATGCGCAGCTGCGCCGGCTCCTGGCTGCGCCCGCGGCGCTGGAGCGCCTGCAGCCGGGCGAGCAGCTCGAGGAACGAGAACGGCTTGACCAGGTAGTCGTCCGCGCCGTCGTGCAGGCCGCGCACGCGATCCTCGATCGAGTCGCGCGCCGTCAGCATGATCACCGGCGTCTGCTTGACCGCCCGCAGCGCGCGCAGCAGCGTGAAGCCGTCGATGCCGGGCAGCATCGCGTCGAGCACGACGATGTCGTAGTCGTGCACCAGCGCGAGGTGCTGGCCCTCGACGCCGTCGTGCGCGACGTCGACCGCGCAGCCCTGCTCGGTCAGGCCCTTGCGCAGGTACTCGGCGGTCTTGAGCTCGTCCTCGACGATCAGCAGCTTCATGGATGCGCCCGATTGTCCGCGACCCGTCGCCGCCTCAGCGCGGCTCGCCGCCGGTGGGCACCGGCAGGCGGCGGTCGGGGTCGGTGCCGTCCGGGGCGAAGCCTCCCGTGCCCGGGCCGCCGTCCTTGCCCATCTTCGCCTTGCGCTTCGCGCGCGCCTCCTTGCGCTTCATGTACCAGTAGTGCGCGCGGTCGAGGTACAGGTAGATCACGGGCGTCGTGAACAGCGTCAGCACCTGCGACAGCACCAGCCCGCCCACCATCGCGAAGCCCAGCGGCCGCCGCAGCTCCGAGCCCGCGCCGTGCCCCAGCATCAGCGGCAGGCCCGACAGCAGCGCGCACATCGTCGTCATCATGATCGGGCGGAAGCGCAGCAGGCAGGCCCGGTAGATCGCCTCCTGCGGCGTCAGGCCCTGGTCGCGCTCCGCGGTGAGCGCGAAGTCCACCATCATGATGCCGTTCTTCTTCACGATGCCGATCAGCAGGATGATGCCGATCAGCGCGATGACCGAGAGGTCGTAGCCGCCCGCCATGAGGATCAGCAGCGCCCCCACGCCGGCCGAGGGCAGCGTCGACAGGATGGTGACGGGGTGGATGAAGCTCTCGTAGAGCAGCCCGAGGACGATGTAGACCGCCACCAACGCCGCCGCGATCAGGTAGGGCTGCGTGCGCAGCGAGTCGCGGAAGGCCTGCGCCGTGCCCTGGAACTGGCCGTTGAGCGCCTGCGGCAGGCCCATCTGCGCCTGCGCCTGGTTGATCGCCTCGACCGCCTTGCCCAGCGACGCTCCCGGCGCGAGGTTGAAGGAGATCGTGACCGCGGGGAACTGGCCCTGGTGGCTGATCGCGAGGTAGGCGGTCTTGTCGGTGTCGACCTTGACGAAGCTCGACAGCGGCACCTGCCGGCCGGTGATCGGCGAGGTCAGGTACAGCTTGTCGAACAGGCTCGGGTCCTGCTGAAGCTTCGGCGTCACCTCCAGCACCACGTGGTAGCTGTTGATCTGCGTGAAGTACTGGTTGACCTGGCGCTGGCCGATCGCGTCGTAGATCGTCGCGTCGATCAGCGAGGGCGAGATGCCGAAGCTCGCGGCGCGGTCGCGGTCTATCGTCAGGGACGCGGTGGCCGCGGCGTTCTGCATGTCGGAGGCGACGTCGGTCAGCTGCGGCAGCTTCTGCAAGCGCTCCAGCAGCTTCGGTGCCCATTCGTTGAGCTCGTCGATGTTGGCGTCGGTGAGCGTGTACTGGTACTGCGTGCGCGCCAGGCGGCCGCCGACGTTGATGTCCTGGCCCGCCTGCATCAGCAGCGAGGCGCCGCCGACCTTGGCGAGCTTCGGACGCAGGCGCGCGATGATCTGGTCGGCGCTCAGCCTGCGGCCCTGGTCCTTCGGCTTGAGCACGATGAAGAAGTTGCCGGTGTTGAACTGCGACGAGTTGCCGAACATGCCCACGCCGGTGACGTCCGGATCCTGGCGGATGATGTCGGCGAACTGGATCTGGCGCCGGTTCATCGACTCGAACGACGAGTCCTGCGAGGACTGCGCGTTGCCGAAGATGAAACCGGTGTCCTGCTGCGGGAAGAAGCCCTTGGGGATCGCGATGAACAGCAGCACCGTCGCCGTCACCGTCGCGAGGAAGCTCAGCAGCGTGATGAACTGGTGGCGCATCACGACGTCCAGCCCGCGGCGGTAGGCGCCCAGCATCCGGTCGAAGCCCGCCTCGAACAGCTGGTACAGGCGGCCGTGCCTCTTCGCGTGCTCGTCCTTCAGGAAACGCGAGCACAGCATCGGCGTGAGCGTCAGCGAGACGATCACCGACACGCCGATCGTCAGCGTCACCGTGACCGCGAACTCGCGGAACAGCCGGCCCACGATGCCGCCCATCAGCAGCAGCGGGATGAACACCGCCACCAGCGACACCGAGATCGAGATGATCGTGAAGCCGATCTCGCCGGCGCCCTTGATCGCCGCCTCCATCGGCGGCATCCCCTCCTCGACATGGCGGTAGATGTTCTCCAGCATCACGATGGCGTCGTCGACGACGAAGCCGACCGCGATGGTCAGTGCCATCAGCGAGAGGTTGTCGAGGCTGTAGCCGACGACATACATGATCGCCGCCGTGCCCAGCAGGGCGAGCGGCACCGTGACGCTCGGGATCAGCGTGGCCGCCACGTTGCGCAGGAAGATGAAGATGACCATCACGACCAGCGCGATCGTCAGCAGCAGCGTGAACTCGACGTCGTGCACCGAGGCGCGGATGGTCTGCGTGCGGTCGATCAGCGTGTCGACGTGCACGGTCGGCGGGATCGCGGCGCGCAGGCGCGGCAGCGCCTCCTTGACCTTGTCGACCGTCTCGATGACGTTGGCGCCCGGCTGCTTGTAGATGATCAGCAGCATCGCGCGGCCGTTGCCGACGCTGTCGGGCGCCGCGGCGCCGGAGAACGCCCACGCGTGGACCTTGCTGTCCTCGGGCGCGTCGACGGCCACGCCGATGTCGCGCACGCGCACCGGCGCGCCGTTGCGGTAGGCGAGCACGACGTCGTTCCACGGCGCCGCCTTGAGCAACTGGTCGTTGGTGTAGACCGTGAAGCTCTGGCTCGGGCCGTCGATCGTGCCCTTGGGCGCGTTGACCGACGTCGTCGCGATCACCCCGCGCACGTCCTCCAGGCTCATGCCCATCGAGGCGAGCTTGGCCGGATCGACCTGCACCCGCACCGCCGGCTTCTGCGCGCCGCCGATGTTGACGAGGCCCACGCCGGTGATCTGCGAGATCTGCTGCGCGAGGATGTTGTCGGCGTAGTCGTTGGTCTGGATCAGCGGCAGCGTGTCCGAGTGCACCGCCATGATCATGATCGGTGAATCGGCGGGGTTGACCTTGCGGAACGTCGGCGGGCTGGGCAGGTTGGTCGGCAGCTGGCCGGTGGCCGCGTTGATGGCCGCCTGCACGTCGAGCGCGGCGCCGTCGATCGCGCGGTTCAGGTCGAACTGCAGCGTGATCTGCGTCGAGCCGATCGCGTTCGTCGACGTCATCTGCGTGAGGCCGGCGATCAGCGAGAACTGCCGCTCGAGCGGCTGCGCGACGTTGGAGGCCATGGTCTCCGGGCTCGCGCCGGGCAGCTTGGCCGAGACCTGGATGGTCGGGAAGTCGACCTGGGGCAGCGGAGCCACCGGCAGCAGCGGGTAGACCGCGATGCCGACCAGCAGGATCGCGAGCGCCAGCAGCGTCGTGCCGATGGGCCGCTTGATGAAGCCTTCGGAGACGCTCACTTGCCGCTCCCGGAGTCACCCTGGCCGGAGGTGTCGCGCTTGCCGTCGGAGGCGGCGCCCGCGGGGGCGGACGCGCCGCGCGCCGGCGCCTCGACGGTGCGCGACCCCGGCTTGAGCTTGTACTGGCCGTCGACCACCACGCGCTGGCCGGGCTGCAGGCCCTGGTCGACGATGGCGACGCCGTCCTGGATCTGCACGAGGCCGATGGTCTGCGCGCGTGCGCTGCCGCCCGGGTCGACCACGTAGGTGAAGACGCCGCTCTCGCTGCGCTGCACCGCGGCGGCGGGGATCGTGATCGCCTGCCGGCGCGTGCCCAGCACCAGCCGCACGTTGACGAACTGGCCCGGCCACAGCGCGTGCTGAGGATTGGGGAAGCTGCCCTTCATCTGCACCGTGCCGCTGGTGGTGTCGATCTGGTTGTTGACGAGCGTGAGCGTGCCGGTGCCCAGCAGCTCGCTGCCGTCGCGCGACCAGGCCTGCACGACCAGCGGCGCGTGCGATGCGGCCATCGCGCGGTTGGTGGCCTGCACGGCGTCCTCGGGCAGCGTGAACGCCACCGTGATCGGGTCGATCTGGTTGATCACCACGAGGCCGCTCGCGTCCGCGGCATGCACGATGTTGCCCGGATCGACCAGGCGCGCGCCCGCGCGGCCGGAGATCGGTGCCGCGATCGTCGTGTAGCCCAGCTGCACCTGCGCCGAATTGACCTGCGCGTCGTCCGACTTCACCGTCGCCTCGAGCTGCTTGACGAGCGCCTTCTGCGTGTCGAGCTGCTGCTGCGTGGCCGCGTCCTGCGCCGCGAGCGTGGTGTAGCGCTGCAGGTCGACGCGCGCGTTGGCGAGCGTGGCCTCGTCCTTCGCGCGCTGCGCCTGCGCCTGCATCAGCGTCGCCTGGAAGGTGCGCGGGTCGATGCGGGCGATCACCTGGCCCTTCTTCACGTCCTGGCCTTCCGCGAAGCCGACCGCGTCGAGCTGGCCGTCCACGCGCGCCTTGACCGTGACCGAATAAGTGGCAGCGACGGTGCCCAGGCCCGTGCGCAGGATGGGCATGTCCTGCGCCTTCACGGGCGCGGTGACGACCTGCACCGGCGCGTCGTCGGCCTTGCGCTTCGCGTCCTTGTCGGCGGCTTGGGCCGAGTCGTGCGAGAGCGCCCAGAGGCCGGCGGCCGCGACGACGAGCGTGGCGGCGGAGGCGATCGCCCACCGGGCGCGCGAATCGAAGGGGAGGGTCTTCATGTCGTCGGCTCTTGGATCGTGCGCGCCTGGGCGGCGGTGGAGGCAGCGGGGACGGTGGCGGAGGGAACGGCGTCGGGACGATCGGCGCGCCAGCCGCCGCCGGTCGCGGCGATCAGGCTCACGCTCGCGGCGAGCTGGCGCCCGCGCAGCTGCACGGCCGCGCGCTGCGCGCCCAGCGACAGCTGCTGCGCCGTCACGACGTTGAGGTAGCTGTTGGTGCCGGCGCGGTACTGCAGCAGGGCGAGGCGCTCGGAGGTCTGCGCCGCGCGCACGGCTTCGTCCTGGTAGCCGGACTCGCGGGCGAGCTCGCGCAGCGTGGCGAGCTGGTCCTCGACCTGCTGGAAGCCCGACAGCACCGTCTGCTTGTACTGCGCGACGGCAGCGTCGTACGCGGCCTCGGCCTGCGCCGTGCGGGCGCGCCGCAGCCCGCCGTCGAACAGCGCCTGCGCAAGCGCCGCGCCCAGCGACCATACGCGCGCCGGCGTGTCGAACAGCTGCGACATCTGCGCCGCCGCGCCGCCGC
>DASVLN010000515.1:0-2193 GCA_036384855.1 Burkholderiaceae bacterium
AGGGCGGTGTCGACGACGTGCGGCAGCGTCCGCGCGAGCCGGCCCCGGCTCCAGCGCGCGCCGGCAAGCCCCGCGGCGGCGCGGGCGGCGAAGCCGGTCACCGAGACCGCGACCGTGGTTTCGTGGAATGCGCGGAGGGCAAGGTAGTCCATGTTCTCAGCCTTCGCGTCCGTCGACGCGCGGCCGCGCGAGGATGGTCGCATAGCGGATCGCGTACAGCGCGAAGCCCGCGACCCACAGCCCGGCCGAGGCCTCGATCGCGACGATCGCGAGCCCGGGGCTCACGAGCGGCAGGAAGACCCGCACCGGCGCCGCCGCCAGGACGAGCGCGTACATCGCCGTCTCGGTCCAGCCGCCGCGCAGCGGCCGTCCGGTATGACCGCGCGCCGTGCGCGTGATCATGCCGATGACGAGTCCGCCCAGCACGCCCACCGTCAGCGCATGCGTCGCCGCGGACGCGGGGATCGCGCCGAGCGCCGACAGCGCGCGCAGCGCGAGGTGGACCGGGATCCAGGCGGTCGCGCCGTGCAGCACCCACACGACCGGCTCGCGCAGCACGCGCCACGAGCGCAGCAGCGCGAAGCGCGCGCCGTGGACCACCGCGGCGCACGCGGCGATCGCGGCGACCGCCGGCGCCGGAAGCGCGAGCACGTCCGCCATCGCGAGGGCCAGGACGCTGCCGGAGGCGAGCTTCTCGAGCCAGTCCACGCGCCGGGCGCCGGCCCCCGGCACGCCGTTGTTCGTGAACATGGCGAGGATGCGTCCCGTCATGACCGAGACGATGAACAGCACCAGGTCGAGGCCCAGCCGGATGCCGGGCCAGCCGATCCCCGGGGCGACGCCGAGCTGGTCGAGATGCACCGCCAGGACGGCGAGCGCCATCGCCGCGAGCACCGCGACGAAGAAGTAGTTGCGCCGGTTCCCCGAGGCGACGAGGGGACGCGCGAGCGCGCCCGCCGCCACCAGCGCAAACGCGACGTTCACCGCCGCGGCGGTCACCGCGAAGGGCGTCAGCACCAGGATGCGGCCCGCGGCCCACAGCGCCACCATCGCCATCAGCGCGCGGCCGGTCGGCGTCGGCTGGCCGGTCCAGTTGCGCCCCGCGGTGAACAGGAAACCGACGACCACGGCGAACACGAACCCGAACAGCATCTCGTGCGCATGCCAGAGGGGCCCGCGCAGGTAGGCGTGCGCCGACAGGCCCGACGCCTGCAGCGCCCAGCACGCCACCGACACGGCGCCGAACGCGCTCGCGAACAGGTAGAACGGCCGGAAGCCGAGCCGCCACAGCGCGAAGCCGGTGGCCTCGGCGTCGGGGCCGCGCCGCGGCTCGGTGAGGGGCAGCAGGATCGCCATCACGGGGTCTCCATCAAGGGGGTCGCGGGGCGGCGGGCGCGGCTTCTCGCGGTGCCGATCGCCAGGGTGGCTGCGAAGGCCAGGAGCGCAGCGGCGTTCAGGAACGCGCCGATGCCGCGCCACAGGAGGTCGTCCAGGCCCGGCCCGAGCCGCACGCACAGGGACGCCTGCAGCAGGGCGACGGGCAGGTAGAACGCCGCGCCGTACCGGACCCGAAGGCCCGTCAAGGCCGTCAGGATCACCGGCGCGTGCGCCATCATCATGCTCACGACGAAGCCCAGGCCCAGCGCATGCAGCGCCAGGTCCCGCCACGGCCGGCCGAAGGCGAGACCGGCCCAGCCGAGGCCGGCGGCCGCCAGCCACCCGTAGCCGAGCAGCAGGCAGACGGCCATGTAGCGCGCCAGGCCGTGGCCGCGGAGCGTGCGCGTCGCGACGTCGCGCGCGAACAGCCAGCACGACAGCAGCGCCAGGCTCGCGCCGAAGCAGGCGAGTCCGGCGGTCGAGCCGGCGCCGCCGGTCGACGCGAGTCCGGCGCCGGCGAGCATCAGTGCGACGATCGCCAGCAGTTCGGCCTGCGTCGTCCGCCCGCGGCGCGTGAGCCGGGTCATCTCCAGGCGCTCTGCCGCGATGGTGAGCACCAGGAAGGCGAACCACGCCGGTATCGCCGCCCCGGCCCCGGCCAGGAACAGCGCATTGCCGGCGAGCCACGCCGCTGCCGCGAGCACGAGCAGGGCGGTGTGCGCCGCCGGCTGCCGCCGTGCGATCAGGATGTTCGTCCCCAGCGCGCACGCGGCCGCGACGACCAGCATCAGCGCGCCGGCCGCCTGCCGGCCGCCG
>DASVLN010000516.1:0-3440 GCA_036384855.1 Burkholderiaceae bacterium
GTCGACCGCGCCGGCGGCCGACGCGAAGCGCAGCGTGCCGGCGTCCGCGCCGTAGCTGCCGTACAGGCACTTCATCAGCGTCGACTTGCCGCGGCCCGACGGTCCGACGAGCGCGACGCATTCGCCCGCGGCGACATCCAGCGCGGCGTCCCGCAGCACCTGCAGCCGCGCGCCGCCGCGCAGGTGCAGCGTGAAGTGCTTGTCCAGGCCGCGCACGGACAGCACCGGCATCGAGGAAGAGGGCATGGCGTTCATCATGGCATCACGACGGAGGAGACGAGCAGCTGCGTGTAGGGATGCTGCGGGTCGTCGAGCACGCGGTCGGTCAGGCCCTGCTCGACGATCCGGCCCTGGCGCATCACCAGCGTGCGCGTGCTGAGCAGGCGCGCCACGCCGAGGTCGTGCGTGACGATCAGCGCGCACAGGTGCATACGGGCGGTGAGCAGGCGGATCAGGTCGAGCAGCCGCGCCTGCACCGACACGTCCAGGCCGGAGGTGGGCTCGTCCAGCAGCACCAGGCGCGGCCGCGTGACCAGGTTGCGGGCGATCTGCAGGCGCTGGCGCATGCCGCCCGAGAAGGCGCGCGGCGAGTCGTCGATGCGCGCCGGGTCGAGCTCGACGCGCCGCATCCAGCGCTCTGCCGCGTCGCGCAGCCGGCCGTAGTGGCGCTCGCCCTGTCCCATCAGGCGTTCACCGATGTTGGCGCCGGCGCTGACGTCCAGGCGCAGCCCGTCGCTGGCGGCCTGCTCGACGAAGCCCCACTCGGTGCGTGCGAGCACGCGCTGCTCGCGTTCGCTCAGCGCATGGACATCGAGCCAGCGCCCCGCGGCGTCGCGGTAGTGCACGCTGCCGGCGGTCGGGCGCAGGCGGCCGGCGATGCAATTCAGCAGCGTCGACTTGCCCGAGCCGGACTCGCCGACGATGGCCACGACCTCGCCGGCATGCAGCTCGAGCGCGGCGTCGCGCACGGCGAGCTGGTCCTCGCGCGCGCAGGCGAAGCGGTGCGACAGGCCGCTCACGCGCAGCAGCGGTTCGGGGGACTTGGGCTCAGTCATGGGCAGGCTCGCGGGAGTGCAGGGCGTCGACGCGCTCCGCGCACCAGTCGGTGTCGGAGCAGGTCCATCGGGTCTGGCCCGGCGCGGCCTGGACCTCGTCGAGGAAGGTGCCGGTCGCGCCGCAGCGCTCGCAGGCGTGGCCGTGCGGCTCGATGCGGAACGGATGGTCCTCGAAGTCGAGGCTGGCGACGTCGGTATAGGGAGGGATCGCGTAGAGCCGCTTCTCGCGTCCGGCGCCGAACAGCTGCAGCGCCGGGTTGCGGTGCATCTTCGGGTTGTCGAACGCGGGGATGGGCGATGGCGACATCACGTAGCGCCCGTCGACCCGGACGGGGTAGTCGTAGCTCGTCTCGATGCGGCCCCACTGCGCGAGGTCCTCGTAGAGCTTGACGTTCATCAGCCCGTATTCCTCGGCCGCGTGCAGCTTCGCGGTCTCGGCGCGGCGCGGCTCGAGGCGGTACAGCGGCTCGGGCTGCGGCACCTGGTAGACGAGCACCTGGCCCTCGACCAGCGGCCGCTCGGGAATGCGGTGGCGCGTCTGGATCAGCGTCGCCTCGCCCGTGCGCGTGGTCGTGCGCACGCCGGTCGTGCGGGCGAAGAACTGGCGGATGTTGACGGCGTTGGTCGTGTCGTCGCTGCCCTGGTCGATCACCTTGAGCACGTCGTCCCGGCCGATCACCGCCGCCGTCACCTGGATGCCGCCGGTGCCCCAGCCGTAGGCGAGGGGCATCTCGCGCGAGCCGAAGGGCACCTGGTGGCCCGGGATCGCGACCGCCTTCAGCAGCGCGCGACGGATCATCTTCTTCGTGCGTTCGTCGAGGTAGGCGAAGTTGTATCCCTCGGCAGTCATGCGATCCCCCAGTCGGCGGAGTGCCGTCGCCAGTCCCACGGCGCGCCCGGCCTTGCTCCGCAGCGGCCGAGCGCGGCGGCCGGGCGCTCGCGGCCTTCGTTCGACACATCGATCATTCGGACGCTCCTTCGGCATCGAAGTCGGCCTGGGCGCGCGCTTGCGCGTCCTCGCGCAGCTTGCGGATCAGCTGCAGCTCCGACTCGAAAGTGACGTAGTGCGGCAGCTTCAGGTGCTGCACGAAGCCGGAGGCCTCGACGCTGTCGCCCTGCGGCAGCGCGAACTCCTGCTGCTGCGCGGGGCTCGCGGCGTCCTCGCCGAATTCGGCGGCGCGCAGCGCGCGGTCCACGAGCGACATCGCGATCACCTTGCGCTCGCCGCGGCCGAAGACCAGGCCGTGGCCGCGCGTGAACACCGGCGGCACGCCGGCGCTGCCCACGAACTGGTTGACCATCTGGCATTCGGTGACCTCGACCTCGCCGATCTCGATCGCGAAGTCGAGCTCGTCGGGCACCACCTCCACGGTCACGCGCCCGCTGCGGATGTCGCCCGCGAACGGATGCGTGTGCGCGTAGCCGCGCTGCGTCGAATAGCCCATGCCCAGGACCCAGCCCTCGTCGGCGCGCGCGAGCATCTGCAGCCAGCCGGCGCGCGGCAGCGGGTAGGCGGGCGGGTCGCGCGTGATGTCGGGCGGCTCCGGGTCGCCGGGCGAGGGCAGGCAGGGCTCGACCAGGCCTTCGGCGGCGAGCTGGGCGAGGGCGTTGGGCACCGCGGCGTCGGCCTCGGCCTCGGCGTCGGGGGTGGTCGACTGCGTGGACGCGGAGGCCGGGACGTCGCGGCGGGGCCGCAGCAGGTCGAAGTCCAGCAGGCGCTGCGTGTAGTCGAAGGTCGGGCCCAGGAGCTGGCCGCCGGGCAGGTCCTTGAAGATCGCGCAGACGCGGCGCTCGACGCGCATGCGGTCGGTGTCGATCGGTTCGCTGTACGCGAGGCGCGGCAGCGTCGTGCGGTAGGCGCGCAGCAGGAAGGCGGCCTCGATCGCGTCGCCGCAGGCCTGCACCAGCGCGAGCGCGGCGAGCTCGGGGTCGTACAGCGAGGCCTCGGCCATCACGCGTCCGACCAGCAGGCCCATCTGCTGGCGCACCTGCGCGACCTCGATCGGCGGCACCGCCGGATCGCCGCGGCGCGCGGCGTCCAGCAGCCGGCGCGAGGCCTCGATCGCGCGCTCTCCGCCCTTGACGGCGATGTACATGTCAGGCTCCTTCGATCTGCAGGCGCGCGCTGCGCGGGATCGCGGCGACGCGCGCGCCGTGCACCAGCACCAGGTCGACGCCGCGCGGCAACTGCCGCTGCAGATCGCGCCGCCAGTCCCAGAACGAGGCCGGCAGGCCCGCCACGCGCAGGCGCTGCACGGACTCGACGCCCGGGCCGCGCAGCGCGAGTGCGATACCGCCTGCCGTATCGAGTCCGTCGACCTCGACGACCAGCGTCGCGCCGTCCTGAGGCGACTCGTCCGTGCCGAGCGCGAGGCGGGCGAGCAG
>DASVLN010000517.1:0-1503 GCA_036384855.1 Burkholderiaceae bacterium
CGGCGGCGGCCGCGCTCGCGCTGGCCTCCGGCTGGATCGCCGGCGGCCTGGGCGACCCGCTCGCGCGCAACCCCGTGCTCGTCGCGATGCTGTGCGGACTGCTGGTCAACGCGCTGTTCGGCTGTCCGCAGGCGCTGCGGCCGGGCCTCGACTTCACGCGCCGCACGCTGCTGCGCGCGGGCGTCGCGTTGCTGGGCCTGCGCATCACCGTGGCCCTGCTGGGCGCGCTCGGCCCCGTGCCGATCGTCATCGCGGCCACGGAGCTGCTCGCGGTGCTGGTCGGCGTGCGATGGATCGCCCGCCGGCTCCTGCGCCTGGACGACGAGCTCGCCCTGCTGGTGGCCGTCGGCTCGGCGGTCTGCGGCGCGGCCGCGATCCTGTCCTTCGCGGCCATGTCGCGCGACCGGGAACGGCACGCGGCGACGGCGGTCACCCTGATCACGCTGGCGGGAACGCTCGCGCTGCTGGCGTACCCCGTGGCGTATCTCGCCGGGTGGCTGCCGGCGCTCGACGAGCACGGCTTCGGCGTGACGGTGGGCGCGAGCATCTTCGAGCTCGCGCAGGTCTACGGTGCCTCGGCGAGCGTCTCCGAGGGCGCGCTGGGCGTGGCCACCCTGGTCAAGCTCAGCAAGGTCCTGATGCTGGTGCCGCTGATGCTGGCGGCCGGATGGGGCGCCCGCGACGGCGCGGCCGGCGCACGCAGGGCACGCGTGCAGGTGCCGTGGTTCGTCGTCGGCTTCATCGCCGTCGTGCTCCTCAATTCCGCGGTCACCGTGCATCCGCTGGTGCGTGCCACGCTGCTGGGAGCCAGCCAGTTCATGTTCATGATGACCATGGTGGCGCTGGGCCTGTGCACCCGCGTCGACGCGCTGCGCGACTGGCGCCTGGTCGCCGCCGGCGCCGTCGCCCTCGCCCTGTCGTCGGGCATCGCCTACGGGCTGGTCGCCTTGAGCGGCGGGCTCGCGGCCCCGTCGGCCGGGCCGGGCGCCCCCGGCAGCCGTCCGACGGCGTCGTCCACGTCCGCGGGCGCGCGGCTGTTCGACGACGTGGGCTGCAGCAAGTGCCACGTCCGCGCGCTGCACGGCGCGCATGGCGATGTCGTCGTGTATTCCGACCTGCTGCTGCACGACATGGGCCCGGCCCTCGACGACAAGATAGTCCAGGGCGACGCGACCGGCGCGGACTGGCGCACGACGCCACTCGTGGGGCTGTCGACCCATGCCCGCTACCTGCACGACGGCCGCGCGGCCGACCTGCGCGCCGCCATCTTCGATCATGGCGGCGAGGCCGCGGTCGTCCGCGAGCGCTTCTTCGAGCTCGAGCCGGCCGAACAGGCGCAGGTCTATGCGTTCCTTCGCACGCCCTGAGAGGGTGTAGCTGAAATGATCTACGCCTGCGCCAATCGCGAAGCGAGAAGGCGGGCCTCGGTCAGCCACACCCATGCGACGGGCGCCCAGTTGGAGCGATCGTGATGGACCATCAATCGGCGCGCTCGCTCATTCC
>DASVLN010000518.1:0-2393 GCA_036384855.1 Burkholderiaceae bacterium
GTGGGCGCGCCGCGACCTGGTGCGCGTCACGGCGCTCAACGACTTCGTCGTCCTCACCCGCGAGACCCGCGAGCTGCGCCTGCAGGCCGAGCAGATGGGCCGCTCGCTGGTCGAATGGCTGCGCAACCAGGACGCGTCCGACGGCCGCCTCGCGCACCTCGCGGCCCTGGCGCCCTCCCCGACCTGGCCCGTGGCCTTCGGCCTCGCGACGGCGCGTGCCGGCGCGACCGCGGCGCAAGCGCTGCAGGCCTGCCTGTTCGGCTGGGCAGAGAACCTCGTGCAGGCGGCGCTGAAGGCGGTGCCGCTGGGGCAGCTGGCCGGCCAGCGCATCCTGCAGTCGCTGCTCGCGCGCATGCCCGCGCTGGTCGACGCCGCGCTCGTGCTGGACGACGGCGACTGGCAGGCCTTCTCGCCGATGCTGGGCATCGCGAGCGCGCGGCACGAGACCCAGTACTCGCGCCTGTTCCGATCCTGAACCCTCGACCCGATCCCGCCATGACCGATCCCGCCCCGACCCGCCCGAGCCCGCTGCACCACATCCCCGGCCGCACCAGGCGCCGGCCGCCGCTGCGCGTGGGCGTCGGCGGCCCGGTCGGCTCCGGCAAGACGACGCTGGTCGAGATGCTGTGCAAGGCGATGCGCGACAAATGGGACCTCGTCGTCGTCACCAACGACATCTACACCAAGGAGGACCAGCGCCTGCTGACGGTCGCCGGCGCGCTGGCGCCCGAGCGCATCATGGGCGTCGAGACCGGCGGCTGCCCGCACACCGCGATCCGCGAGGACGCCTCGGTCAACCTCGAGGCGATCGACCGCATGCTGGAGAAGTTCCCCGACGCGGACATCGTCTTCGTCGAGTCCGGCGGCGACAACCTCGCCGCCACCTTCAGCCCCGAGCTGAGCGATCTCACGATCTACGTGATCGACGTCGCCGCCGGCGAGAAGATCCCGCGCAAGGGCGGGCCGGGCATCACGAAGAGCGACCTGTTCGTCATCAACAAGACCGACCTGGCGCCCCACGTGGGTGCGGACCTGGCCGTGATGGAGGCCGACACGCGCCGCATGCGCCCCGGTCGGCCGCACGTGATGACCAACCTGAAGACGAAGGCCGGCCTCGACGTCGTGGTCGCCTTCATCGAGCAGCGCGGGATGCTGGGCGCGGGCTGAGCGCGCCCGGACCGCCCGCGGCGCCGCCGCTGCGCATGCCGGCACGGTCTCCCGGTCGACACCTTCCCGCTTGACGCGCGTCAAGCCGCGCGGCGTCGCGGCTTCCTATCGTTCGCGCACGCATCGAACCAGGAGTCCGCCATGCCCCAGCTGATGAGAGCCGCCGTCGTCCACGCCTTCGGGCAGCCCCTCGAGATCGAGGAGGTGCCGGTGCCCGAGGTGCCGCCCGGCCGCATCCTCGTGAAGGTCGTCGCCTCGGGCGTCTGCCACACCGACCTCCATGCTGCCAGCGGCGACTGGCCGGTCAAGCCCGCCCTGCCCTTCATCCCGGGTCACGAGGGCGTCGGGCACGTCGCCGCGGTCGGCGCCGGCGTGCGCAACGTGCGCGAGGGCGACCGGGTCGGCGTGCCCTGGCTGCACACGGCCTGCGGCTGCTGCGAGCACTGCCTGACGGGCTGGGAGACGCTGTGCGACGAGCAGCAGATGACCGGCTACACCGTCAACGGCGGCTATGCCGAGTACGTGCTGGCCGACCCTGCGTACGTCGGGCGCCTGCCCGCCTCGGTGCCGTTCCCGGAGATCGCGCCCATCCTGTGCGCCGGCGTCACGGTCTACAAGGGCCTGAAGATGCTCGACTGCAAGCCGGGCGACTGGGTCGCCGTGTCCGGCGTCGGCGGCCTCGGCCACCTGGCCGTCCAGTATGCGAAGGCGATGGGCTTTCATGTCATCGGCGTGGACGTCGACGAGGCCAAGCTCGCCCTCGCGCGCCGGCTCGGCGCGGACATGGTCGTCGACGCCTCCACGACCGACGCGGCCGCCGAGGTCCAGCGCGCGCTGCGCGGCGCGCACGGCGTGCTCGTGACCGCCGCCTCGCGCCCGGCCTTCGACCAGGGCCTCGCCATGCTGCACAAGCGCGGCACGATGGCGCTCGTCGGCCTGCCGCCGGGCGAGTTCGGCCTGCCGATCTTCGACGTCGTGCTCAACGCGAAGACCGTGCGCGGCTCCATCGTCGGCACGCGCAAGGACCTGCAGGAGGCGCTGGACTTCGCCGGCGAAGGCAAGGTGCGCGCCGTCTGGCAGGAGGCCCGGCTGCCCGACATCAACGCCGTCTTCGACCGCATGCGCCGCGGCGACATCGAGGGCCGCATCGTGATGCGCATCGGCGAGGACGGCTGACGGCCGCGGCGCCGGGCGCCGGGCGCCGGCCGCGCGGCGCCCGCGCCCGC
>DASVLN010000519.1:0-2872 GCA_036384855.1 Burkholderiaceae bacterium
CGCCGCGGCGGCGCGCGCGGGCGGCCATGCATCGAGAGCGGCGGCAGCGAGGGTCGCGCCGCCGGCGAGGCGTTGCAGCAGGGTTCGTCGATGCATGGCGGATCGGTTCGCGCGGGCGAGGGACCGCTGCGGCACGCGCCGTGCCCGCACGGGTAAGCCCCAGGGCGGACAGGCTCGGCGCGGGGATTCGATTTGCGAAAATCCGCGTTTCGGCCTTTCCGGGCCAGAGACGGCCGCACCGCCGCCGGGCCCACGAGGCACGAGGCGCCGGGCAGGCCATTTCCTCCTGCGACACCAGAGGATTCCTCCTTGACGACCCTCACCGACACCCTGCCGGCCCGCGCGGCCGGCGACCAGACCTTCCTCGGACATCCCCGCGGCCTGTTCGTCATCTTCGCCACCGAGATGTGGGAGCGCTTCAGCTACTACGGCATGCGGGCGATCCTCGTCTACTACCTGACGCAGTCCATGGGCTACCAGCGCGAGGACGCGCTGGCCCTGTACGGCATCTACACGGCGCTGGTCTACCTCACGCCCATCCTCGGCGGCTGGCTCGCCGACCGCTACCTGGGCCTGCGCAAGGGCGCGGTGGTCGGCGCGACCGTGATGGTGCTGGGTCATTTCGCGATGGCGGTGCCTTCGCTGCTGCACGTCGCGCTGGGCCTGCTGATCGCGGGCAACGGCTTCTTCAAGCCGAACACGAGCTCGATGGTGGGCGAGTGCTACGACGGCAAGGACGACCCGCGGCGCGACGGCGGCTACTCGATCTTCTACATGGGCATCAACCTCGGCGCGTTCTTCTCGCCCCTGGTGTGCGGCACGCTGGGCGAGAAATACGGCTACCACTACGGCTTCGCGGCCGCGGGCGTGGGCATGGCGATCGGCCTCGTGACGCTCGTGTCGCTGCAGGGCATCCTCGGCCGCGCGGGCCTGCGCGAGGGCCAGTCGCCGGTGGGCGCGCGCGACGTGCCCGGCATCGCGGCGTGGACGATCGCGAGCGTCGCGGTGGTCTACGCCGTCGTCTACGGCTGGTCGCCCATCGGCGCCTTCCTGCACACGCTGCCGACCTGGGTCACGACCGTCATCGGCCTCGCGATGATCCTGGGCTTCCTGGCCATCCCGGTCGCGAAGACGCATACGCCCGCCGAGCGCAGCCGTGTCCTGGCGGTGTGCATCCTGGTGCTGTTCGTGATCTTCTTCTGGATGGGCTTCGAGCAGGCGGGCGGCACGATGTCGCTGTTCGCGCTGAAGCAGACCGACCGCCTGATCGGGGGCTGGGAGATGCCGGCCAGCTGGTTCCAGTCGATCAACCCGCTCGAGATCTTCATCTTCGCGCCGGCGTTCGCGATCGCCTGGGGAGCGCTGAACCAGTCGCGGTTCCGCCTGCCCGACGTCGCCAAGCAGGGCCTGGGCATGATCGTGCTGGGCCTGGGCTTCATCGTGCTGTACGTCGCGCAGCTGAAGGCCGACCGCAGCGGCGCCGTCGGCCCGCAGTGGCTGTTCTTCGTGTACACGCTGCACACGCTGGGCGAGCTGATGCTGTCCCCGATCGGCCTGGCCCTGACCTCGCGCGCGGCGCCGCACCGCATCGCCGGCCTGCTGATGGGCGTCTGGCTGCTCGCCAACGGGGTCGCGAACTACTACGCGGGCATGCTGGAATCGCTGCTCAAGGGCAGCGGCATCCCGCCGTACCTGTTCCTGATCGGCTCGTCGATCGGCATGGGCGTGCTCCTGCTGATCCTGACGCCGGTGCTCAATCGCATGCTCGAGCGCCGCGACCCGGGCGAGGAGACGGGCGTCGCGACCTACTCGACGACGGCCTGATACGCCTCGTCGACCAACGCAAAGGCGGCCGCTCCCTTCTGGCCGCCACCCACAAATCCAGGAGATCCCGCATGCATCGCACGCTCGCCCTGTCGTCCGTCCTGTCGTTCGCGGTCGCGCTCGCCGCACCGGCCGCCCATGCGGCGCCGGTCACCTACCAGGTCGACCCCACGCACACCTACCCCAGCTTCGAGGCCGACCACATGGGCGGCCTGTCCAAGTGGCCGCGGAAAGTTCGACCACAGCAAGGGCACGATCACGATGGATCGCGAGGCGGGCACCGGCACGGTCGAGATCACGGTCGACATGAACAGCGGCGACTTCGGCCTGGCGGCGCTCGACAAGGCCGCCCGCAGCAAGGAACTCTTCGACAGCGCGAAGTACCCCCAGGCCGTCTTCAAGGGCACGCTGGCGGACTTCAAGGACGGCCTGCCGACCAAGGCGCCCGGCGAGCTGACGCTGCACGGCGTGACCCGGCCGGTCACGCTGGACATCCGCCATGCCAAATGCATGCCGCATCCAATGCTCAAGCGCGAAGTCTGCGGCGCGGACGCCTACGCCACCCTCCAGCGAGACCAGTTCGGCATGCCCGTCGGCAAGGACTACGGCTTCGACATGGCCGTCGACCTGCGCATCCAGGTCGAGGCGATCGCGCAGCCGTGATTCAGCCGCCGCCCGGGCCCTGCTCGGCCGTCGGCTGGCGTTCGATGCGCAGCCAGCCCGGGAGGAACAGCTCGCCGGTGTAGCGCGCGTCGGCGTCCTCGGCGCGCGGTGCGTGGGGCGAGTCCTCGGTCCAGGGATGCACCTGCATCGGCGTCTCGATGCGCGACGGGGCGCCGGGGTCGGCGACCTTGCCGCTGCGGTCGGCGAGGGGATTCATGGCAAGCCTCCAGGTCGCGGCCGCCGGAGGGCCGCGTCACTGGCCAGTGTGCGGCAAGCGCCGCGCCTTGTGCCTAAAGAAAGGCGGCCGGCGTCAGGGCAGCCGCACGCCCGCGAGCGGCACGGCCACGCCCAGCAGCAGCGCCAGGCCGAGCAGCGCGACCGCCCA
>DASVLN010000520.1:0-3228 GCA_036384855.1 Burkholderiaceae bacterium
GGACAAGGCGCCGGCGGTCGACCTCGTCGTCGGCGGCCAGCACGTGCGCATCGGCGTGCCGGCCAACGCCGACGCCGACGACGTCAAGGAGGCCATCGCGAGCGCCAAGGACGCGATCGTCGAGCAGCTCAAGCAGCAGGAGAAGGATCGCGAGCGCGCCGACCGGGCCGCCGCGCGCGCCGCGGCGCGGGCGAAGTCCGCCGACGCCGATGCCGATGCCGACGACGACGGCGGCGATGCGGACTCGGACTCCGACGATGTCGACTCCGACGGCAACCGCAGCACCGTGCGCACGCACACCGTGCACTACGGCGAGATGCTGCCGCTGCTGGCCGTCTGGTGGGTGCTGGGCTCGCTGCTGCTGAAGATCACCTACAAGGGCCGCATGCAGGCCGAGGTCAAGGCCGCGGCCGCGACCGAGACCGCCGAGGCCGAGTCGCTGCGGCGCCAGGTGCTCGAGGCCAAGATGGCGATGATGCAGGCGCAGGTCGAACCGCACTTCCTGTTCAACACGCTCGCGTCGATCGACCACCTGATCGAGTTCGACCCCAAGCGCGCGAGCCAGATGCAGCGCAACCTGATCTCGCTGCTGCGCGCGAGCATGCCCTCGATGCGCTCGACCGACTCCGGCCTGCGCCCGCTCGACCTGGAGCTCGCGGTGGTGCGCCCGTACCTCGAGATCCTGAAGGTGCGCATGGAGGAACGCCTGACCACCGAGATCGACGTGCCCGACGGCCTGCTGTCGGCCGAGTTCCCGCCGATGATGATCCAGACGCTGGTCGAGAACTCGATCAAGCACGGCCTGGAACCCAAGGCCGAGGGCGGGCACCTGTCGGTCAAGGCCGAGATCCGCCACGGCAAGCTGGCCGTGACGGTCGCCGACACCGGCCTGGGCTTCGAGGCCGCGGCCCAGGGCACGACCCACGGCACGGGCGTGGGCCTGTCCAACATCCGCGAGCGCCTCGCGCTGCTGTACGGCGCCAAGGCCTCGCTCTCGATCGCCAACAACCCGGTCGGGGGCACGATCGTGACGATCACCGTCCCCTACACCGCCCACGCGGAATCCGCCGAAGGAGCGCCAGCATGACCGATCCGCACCTCGACCCGACCACCGGCCCGCGCGACGACGGCCTCGCCTACGTGCCGCAGCCGGGCGACCGCCCGCCGCCGTCCACCGCGTCCGGCCGCGCGATGCGCAGGAAGCCGAGCCTGAGCGGGCGGATCTTCCGCTGGTGGCTCGCGATCGCGTTCCTGCTGGCGCTCGGCGCCGCCGCCTGCCTCGCGTTCGGCGTCGGCGAGCTCCACGGCGGGCCGCTGCACATCACCCTGGAGGGCAGCGACCTGGCCGACGGCATCACGATCCACGGCCTGTCGGCGGACGGCCAGGCCGCGCTGTCGATGGCGGCGCTGCTGGTGGCCGTCCTGCTGCTGGTGCTGCTCCCGCTGATCCTCGCGCTCGTGCTGGCGCTCGTCGCCTGCGCGCTGGTGCTGGCGCTGGCCGCCCCGCTGTTCGGGCTGGCGGTCGCGCTGGTCGTGCTCACGTCGCCGCTGTGGCTCGTCGCCCTGTGCGTCTGGCTCGTGGCCCGCAGCCGTCGTCCGCCGCCGCCGCACTCGGCTACGATCGCCGCATGAACGCCCCGACCACCGATCCCACCGCCCCGGCCGCCGTGCGCGGCGTCATCGCCGACGACGAGCGCCTGATGCGCGACCAGCTCAAGGCGCGCCTGGCCGAGGTCTGGCCCGAGCTGCAGATCGTCGGCGAGGCCAAGAACGGCCTGGAGGCGGTCGAGCTGGTCGCGCAGCACCGGCCGGACGTGGTCTTCCTCGACATCCGCATGCCCGGCCTGTCGGGCGTCGACGCGGCCCGCCGCATCGCGCAGCTGCCCGCCCGCGAGGACGACCAGGACGACGAGGACGACCACGCGCTGCCCGAGATCGTCTTCATCACCGCCTACGACCAGTACGCGATCGAGGCGTTCGAGCAGGGCGTGGCCGACTATGTCCTCAAGCCCGCCGAGCGCGAGCGCCTGGGCGTGACCGTCGCGCGCATCAAGCAGCGCCTGGCCTTGCGCGGCACCGAGGACGAGCCGCCCGCGCCGCACCTGCAGCAGCTGCTCCACAAGCTCTCGGCCAAGCTCAACCCGGGCGGCACGCCGCCGACGCTGAAGTGGATCCAGGCGACCGTCGGCCAGGCGATCCAGATGATCCCGGTCGAGGACGTGCTGTTCTTCATCTCCGACGAGAAGTACACGCGCGTGCAGACGGCCACGCTCGAGGCGCTGATCCGCAAGCCGATCAAGGAGCTCGTCGACGAGCTCGACCCCGACCTGTTCTGGCAGATCCACCGCTCCACGCTCGTCAACACGCACGCCATCGCCGGCGTGACGCGCGACCTTCGCGGGCGCCAGATCGTCAGCGTGAAGGGGCACAACGAGAAGCTCGAGGTCAGCCGCTCGTACACGCACCTGTTCAAGGGGATGTGAGTCGCCGCGCCGGCCGGCGCGGGCGGTGAAGGCGGCCCGTCAGGCTTTCTGCGCCGCGCGGGCGATGAGCCACTGCCCGAGCCAGTAGATCGACAGGTTCCACAACGTGGGCATCGGCACGCCGCCGACGAACTTGTCGATCGCGAGGACGGCGTCGGACGCGACGAACAGCGCGCCGCCGAGCGCGACCAGGCCCCACTTCGCCGCATCGGGCGCGTCCGAGCGCACGCGCCAGGCGGTGCTCGCCTGCGCCGCCATCGCGGACAGCGCGGTCACGTAGACGACCACCGGCACGCGCAGCTGCGCCGGCACACCGTGCCACAGGAAGGACAGCACGCCCGCGGCGACCAGCGCCCAGGCGACGAAGGCGAGCGGCACCGCGGCGAGCCGCACGCGCCGCGTCAGCGCGACGAGGTAGGCCAGGTGCCCGAGCAGGAAGGACACCAGCCCCGCGAGGAAGCCCTGCACCGGCCACAGCAGCGCGACGTCGCCGGCCAGCGAACATGCGAGCCCGACGACGATCCAGCGCCTCACGGGCGCGTCGTCCGTCTCGGCGCTCGCGGCCCAGGCGATCACGCACAGGGTCGCGAGCGGCTTGAACGCGAAGTTGAGCCACGGCTGCCCGAGCGCCCACGGCGCGGAAGCGATCGCCAGCGCGGCGCATAGCGCGCCCAGCACGGGCAGCGCGCGACGCCAGGCGGGCGGCGAGGCGGAACCCGGAGCAGGAGCAGGAGCGGGAACGGCG
>DASVLN010000521.1:0-1983 GCA_036384855.1 Burkholderiaceae bacterium
GGCCTGGCTGGCGTGGCGGGCGGCGTCGTCCCGGTGTACGACCTCGGCGTGCTCGCGGGCTATCCGCCCGGCGACCGGCCGTCGTGGATGGCCGTCTGCGCGGCGGCGCCGGTCGCGCTCGCCTTCGACGCGTTCGACGGCCAGGTGAGCCACGCGGGCGCGACGCGCGAGGCCGTTGCCGCCGGTGCGGTCCTGCGCATCGCGGGCGAGGCGCGTCCGCTCATCGACGTCGGGGCGCTCATCGAACGCGTGCGCGCGTCGATACCGTCGTCGACGCCCCCCTCGACATCGTCGCCAACTGCGGCAGCGGCCGCGGACCGGGAGAACTGAGATGTGGACATTCGGCCGCAAGATCGCCGTCGGCTTCGGGATTTCGTTCGTGCTGCTGCTGGGCATCGGCGCGGTCGCCTACCGGGGCGTCGACGCGCTCACGAAGGCGAGCTACTCGGTCACCCACACGCACCAGGTGATCGAGCACGTGGTCGGCATGCTCAGCCAGCTGCAGGAGGCCGAGGCGAGCCAGCGCGGCTTCCTGCTGACCGGCGACGAGAGCTACCTCGATCCATACAACACGGCCGTGGGCCTCGTGGGCAAGCTGGAGCACGAGCTGCGCGGCCTGACCGCCGACAACCCGAACCAGCAGCGCCGTCTCGACGAGGCGGACGCCGTCGTGCAGGCGCGGCTCGGGGAGCTTGCGCACAACATCCAGCTGCGCCGCGACGGCGGCCTGGACGCCGGCGCGAAGGCGGTGGCCGCCGGCGCCGGCAAGCGCACGATGGACACGCTGCGTTCCATCAGCCAGCAGATGGAGGCGGAGGAGCGCGAGCTGCTGCGCCAGCGCGCCGAGGAGGTCGAGCTCACGGCCGAGCGCGCGCGCCAGACCGTCGTCGCCGGCACCGTGCTGAGCCTGCTGTTCGTCTGCGCCGCGGGCATCGTGATCGTGCGCTCGCTCGCGAGCCAGATCGGCTCGGCGGTGCGCCACATCCAGAGCTCGTCCGCGGAGCTGCACGCGGCCGCGGCGCAGCAGGCCAGCAGTGCCAAGGAGTCGTCGACCTCGATGGCCGAGATCACGGCCACCATCAGCGAGCTGCTCGCGACCTCGCGCCAGATCGCCGAGAGCGCGCAGCAGGTGGCGCGCGTCGCCGAGCAGACCGCGAGCGCCGCGCGCGCGGGCGACGGCACGGTCAACGCCGCGAGCGAGTCGATCGCCAGCATCCGCCAGCAGGTCGACCTGGTCGTCGACCACACGCTGGAGCTCGGGCGCAAGTCGCAGCAGATCGGCGCGGTGCTCGACATCGTCTCGGAGCTGGCCGAACAGACCAACATCCTCGCGATCAACGCCACCATCGAGGCCGCCGGCGCAGGCGAGTCGGGCAAGCGCTTCTCCGTCGTCGCCGACGAGATCCGCAAGCTCGCCGACCGCGTCTCGGGCTCGGCCAAGGAGATCCGCGCGCTCATCGACGACGTGCGCGGCGCGGTCAACACGACCGTCATGGCCACGGAGACGGGCGCGAAGGCGGTCGACGCCGGCACGCGCGAGTTCGCGCAGGTCGCGGCCGTCTTCGGCCAGATCGCCGGCATGGTCGTCACCGCGATGCAGGCCGCGCGCGAGATCGAGCTGTCGACCAAGCAGCAGGCCACCGCCGTGGAGCAGGTCAACCTGGCCGTCGGCAACAGCGCCCAGGCGGCGCGCGAGACCGAGGTGAGCCTCGGGCAGACCGTGCAGACGGCGTCGCAGCTGTCCACGCTGTCGCTCGGCCTGATGCGACTCGTGCAGGCGCGGTCGGCCTGAACGTCGATACCTGAAACCGTATGCCGAAGGACGCCTACAAGTACTTCCGCATCGAGGCGCGCGAGCTGCTCGACGAGCTCGGGCAGGGCGTGCTCGCGCTGGAGCGCGGCGCGAGCGCGCGCGACGGCGTGCCGCCGCTGCTGCGCCTCGCGCACACGCTCAAGGGCGCGGCGCGCGTCGTTCGGCAGGCC
>DASVLN010000522.1:0-2515 GCA_036384855.1 Burkholderiaceae bacterium
GTCGCCCTCAAGACGGTGCGCATCGGGCCGGCGGCGGGCAGCGACCGGGAGCTCTGGCGCGAGCGCTTCATGCGCGAAGCGGCCGCCGCCGCGATGCTGCGCCACGAGCACGTCGTGCTCGTGCACGCGGGCGGCGTGCAGGGCGAAGGCGACGCGCTGACGGGCTGGCTCGCGATGGAGTGGGTGCACGGCACCGACATGTCGCGCTACGCCACGGCTGCGCGCCTGCTGCCCGAGGGCGTGGTCCTGGGCGTCGCGCAGCGCGTGGCGCTGGCGCTCGACTTCGCGCACCGCGCCGGCGTCGTCCATTGTGACGTCAAGCCGTCCAACGTGCTGTTCGACCCGACCACCGGCACCGTCAAGGTGACCGACTTCGGTTCCGCCCGCGTCGCCGACACGGTCGCCACGCGCAGCGGGCTGATCGTCGGCACGCCGGCCTACATGGCGCCCGAGCTGATCGCCGGCGAGCCGGCGACGCCGCAGTGCGACCTCTACAGCCTGGGCGTGACGCTGTTCGAGCTGCTGGTCGGCCGCCGCCCGTTCGAGGCGAGCTCGATGGGCGACCTGCTCGCCCGGATCGCGCACGAGAACCCGCCCCGCCTGCGCAGCCTGCGTCCCGAGTTGCCGGCGCTGCTGGACGACGTCGTCGCCCACCTGCTCGCCAAGGCGCCGGCCATGCGCCAGGCGAGCGCGCGCGAGGTCGCGATCGAGCTGCGGCTCGCGCAGTCCCAGTGCGCCGGGGCGCTGCCCGGCACCGCCGCGGCGGCCTGGGCGGACACCTCCCCCGGTGAAGACCCCGAGGCCGTTCCCCCTTCCGGGCGGACGGCGAACCGGGCATTCCAAGGCACAATTGCACAATAACCGCGCGATTTCCGCGATCGCTGCATCCCGTCGCCCTCATGATCCTTGAGTTCTTCAGCGTCACCGACACCGGCCGCGCGCGCCGCAACAACGAAGACTCCGTGACGCTCGACGAAGCCGGGCAGATCGCGGTGTTGGCGGACGGCATGGGCGGCTACAACGCGGGCGAGGTCGCGAGCGGCATGGCGTCCGAGCGCGTGAAGGGCGAGCTCGTCGCCCGGCTGAAGCCCCTCGGCCCGACGCCGTCGGAGAACGACATCCGCAACGCGCTGCTCGACTCGGTCGACGCCGCCAACCGCGCCGTCTTCGACGCCGCGATGAGCCACGCGGAGTACGCCGGCATGGGCACGACCCTGGTCGTGGCCGTCTACCGCGGCGACCGGCTCTGGCTCGGCCACATCGGCGACTCGCGCGCCTACCGCCTGCGCAACGGCCACCTCGAGCAACTCACGCGCGACCACTCGCTGCTGCAGGAGCAGATCGACGCCGGCCTGATCACGGCGGAGCAGGCCGCCTACTCGATGCACAAGAACCTGGTCACGCGGGCCGTGGGCGTGGACGAGGTCGTCGACCTCGAGATCCACGACTATCCCGTCGAGGCAGGAGACTTGCTTCTGATGTGTTCGGACGGCCTGTCCGACATGCTCAGCGACGAGCAGATCGAGCAGCTGTTGCGAGCGAACGACAGCCTCCCGGCGGCCGGCGCCCTGCTCGTGCAGGCCGCCAACGCGGCCGGCGGCCGGGATAACATCGCGGTGGTCCTGGCGCGTGCCAAGCCCGCGCCGGGCGCGTTCGGCAAGTCCTGGTGGTCTTTCTGGCGATGAAGTTCCTATGAGTGGCATGGACGCTTCGACGTCTCCGACAAGCGGCCCGGAAGCCGCCTGAACAAGAGGTTTTCAATGGGCAAACTCGTCGTCTCGCTCGATAACGTCGTGATCAAGGAGTTCCAGATCACGAAGGAGCGCACCACGCTCGGCCGGCGGCCGTACAACGACATCGTCATCGACAACCTCGCCGTCAGCGGCGAGCACGCGGTGCTGACGGCGTCGCAGAACGACGTCTTCATCGAGGACCTCAACAGCACCAACGGCACCTACATCAACGGCAAGGCCGTGAAGAAGCAGCTGCTGTCGAACAACGACGTCGTCGAGGTCGGCAAGTACCGCATCAAGTACCTCGCCGAGGACGTCGAGGACTACGAGAAGACGATGATCCTGCGTCCCGGCGCCTTCGGCCGCGCGCCCGGCGCGGCCGGCGCCATGCCCCCGCCGGCCGGCCCGGTGCCGATGGGCCCGGCGTCGATCAAGGTCCTCAACGGCGGCGCCGCGGGCCGCGAGGTGCTGCTCACCAAGGTCGTGACGACCGTCGGCAAGCCGGGCGTCCAGGTCGCCTCGGTCACGAAGCGCCCGGGCGGCTACGTGCTGTCCCATGTCGAGGGTCAGCGCCGCCCGAGCGTCAACGGACAGGCCGTCGGCGACGACTCGGTCGCGCTGAAGGACGGCGACATCATCGACCTGGCCGGCACGCAGATGCAGTTCATCCAGAGCTGACGTTCCGCCCCCGTCCTCGTCCCGCGGCGTGCCCCCCCCGTCCGCCCGGGCCTCGCTGCCCGCCGCCCTGCGCCGCGCCGGCGCCGCCTGGCACGGGTTGCGCC
>DASVLN010000523.1:0-2840 GCA_036384855.1 Burkholderiaceae bacterium
TCGGCGTCGCGCTGCGCGGCCGCAGCGCCTGGTGGCCGCGCGCCGCAGGCGCGGGCCTCGCGGCCTTCGGGCTCGCGCTGCTGGGAGCGGCCGCCTGATGGCCGGCGGCCTCTCGCCCGGCGAGTTGATCGTCGACGGCCCGGATCTCGAGCTCAACCCGGGCCGCCGTCGCGCGACGCTGGTCGTCGAGAACGCCGGCGACCGCCCGATCCAGGTCGGCTCGCACTACCATTTCGCGGAGACGAACGCCGCGCTGCGCTTCGACCGCGCCGCCGCGCGCGGCATGCGGCTGGACATCGCCTCCGGCACCGCCGTGCGCTTCGAGCCCGGCCAGCAGCGCACCGTGACGCTCGTCGAGCTCGCCGGCGCGCGCAGGGTCTTCGGCTTCCGCGCCCTCGTCCAAGGACCGCTCTGACATGCCCACCATCGGTCGCCGCGCCTACGCGGAGATGTTCGGCCCCACGACCGGCGACCGCGTGCGGCTCGCGGACACGAACCTCGTGATCGAGGTCGAGCGCGACCACACCCTGGCCGCGGGCGGCTACGGCGAGGAGGTCAAGTTCGGCGGCGGCAAGACGATCCGCGACGGCATGGGCCAGGGCCAGGCGGTCAACGGACCGGGCGCGGCCGACGCCGTCGACTGCGTGATCACGAACGCGCTGATCGTCGACCACTGGGGCATCGTCAAGGCCGACATCGGCCTGCGCGGCTGCCGCATCGCGGCCATCGGCAAGGCCGGCAACCCGGACGTGCAACCCGGCGTGGACATCGTCATCGGGCCGGGCACCGAGATCATCGCGGCCGAGGGCCTGATCGTCACCGCGGGGGCGATCGACACCCACATCCACTTCATCTGCCCGCAGCAGATCGAGGAGGCGCTGGCCAGCGGCGTGACGACGATGACCGGCGGCGGCACCGGCCCCGCGACCGGCACCTTCGCGACCACCTGCACGCCCGGCCCCGCCAACATCGAGCGCATGCTGCAGGCGGCGGATGCATTCCCGATGAACCTCGGCTTCCTCGGCAAGGGCAACGCGAGCCGGCCCGACGCCCTGCGCCAGCAGGTCGAGGCGGGTGCGATCGGCCTGAAGCTGCACGAGGACTGGGGCACGACGCCTGCGGCGATCGACTGCTGCCTGGCGGTGGCCGAGGAGACCGACGTCCAGGTCGCGATCCACACGGACACGCTCAACGAGAGCGGCTTCGTCGAGGACACGATCGCGGCGTTCAAGGGCCGCACGATCCACAGCTTCCACACCGAGGGCGCCGGCGGCGGCCACGCGCCCGACATCATGAAGGTGGTCGGCGAGGCCAACGTGCTGCCCTCGTCGACCAACCCGACGCGCCCGTTCACGGTCAACACGCTGGACGAGCACCTCGACATGCTGATGGTGTGCCACCACCTGGACGCCGGCATCGCGGAGGATCTCGCGTTCGCCGAGAGCCGCATCCGCCGCGAGACCATCGCCGCCGAGGACATCCTGCACGACCTCGGCGCGATCAGCATGTTCTCGTCGGACTCGCAGGCCATGGGCCGCGTCGGCGAGGTCGTGCTGCGCTGCTGGCAGACGGCACACAAGATGAAGGCCCAGCGCGGCGCGCTGCCCGGCGACGGCGACCGCAACGACAACGCGCGCGTGAAGCGCTACATCGCCAAGCTCACCATCAACCCCGCTCTGACGCATGGCATCGCGCACGAGGTCGGCGGGGTCGAGGTCGGCAAGTGGGCCGACCTGGTGCTGTGGCATCCGGCCTTCTTCGGCGTCAAGCCGGCGCTCGTGCTCAAGGGCGGCTTCATCGCGATGGCCGCGATGGGCGACCCGAACGCGTCCATCCCCACGCCGCAGCCGGTGCACATGCGGCCGATGTTCGGCAGCTTCGCGGGCGCGCGTACCCGCGGCTCGCTGACCTTCCTGTCGCAGGCCGCGATAGCCGCCGGCGTGCCGGCGCGCGCGGGGCTCGCGAAGCCGGTCTCCGCCGTGCGCGGCTGCCGCACCGTCACCAAGCGCGACATGGTGCACAACGACTGGCTGCCGCGCATGGAGATCGACGCCCAGACCTACGAGGTGCGCGCCGACGGCCAGCTGCTCGCGTGCGAGCCCGCGACCGAGCTGCCGATGGCGCAGCGCTATTTCCTGTTCTGAGGGCAGGCGATGAGCGACGACAGGCCGGCGGCCCTCGAGGTCGGCAAGCGCATCCCCGGCGGCCGGGGATTGAGCGGCGCGCTCGTCCGGCGCGCGAGCGAGGTCGAGCTGGACTGGGACCTCCGGCAGCGCAGCCGCATCGAGGCCACCGACTCGCACGGCCGCGCGCTGCACGTGTTCCTGCCCCGCGGCACCGTGCTGCGCGGGGGCGACGTGCTCGTGGCCGAGGACGGCTCGCTGATCCGCGTGAAGGCCGCGCCGCAGCCGGTGCTGGTGGTCACGCACTGCCCCGCGCACGGCTCGCCCTTCGACCTGCTGCGCGCGGCCTACCACCTCGGCAACCGCCACGTGCCGCTGGAGCTGCGGCCCGACCGCCTGCTGCTGGAGCCCGACCACGTGCTGGCCGACATGCTGCGCCGCCAGGGGCTTCTCGTCGCCGAGGCCGCGAGCGCCTTCGAGCCGGAGGCGGGCGCCTACGTCGCCGGGGGCGGGCATGCCCACGGCCACGGCCATTCGCATGGCGATCCGCATGGCCACGCGCACGGCCACGGACACCATCACGGACATTGAGGCATGCGCGACGCGACCCTGCCCGACGCGACGACGCTGCTGCAGCTGATCTGGCTCGCGTCGCCGGCGCTGCCGGTCGGCGGCTTCAGCTATTCGGAAGCGCTGGAGGCGGCCGTCGACGACGGG
>DASVLN010000524.1:0-3423 GCA_036384855.1 Burkholderiaceae bacterium
GGCGGCGAGCGCGGGCTGCAGCCGCGCCGTGAACCAGAAGACGCTGCCGCGGCCGGGCTCGCTCTCGACGCCGATCGCGCCGCCCATCAACTGCGCCAGCTCGCGCGCGATCGACAGCCCGAGCCCGGTGCCGCCGAAGCGCCGCGTCGTCGAGCCGTCGGCCTGCTCGAACGGGCGGAACAGGCGCTCGCGCTGCTCCTCCGATATACCCAAGCCTGTATCGTGCACGGAAAAGCGCACCGTCACCCCGCCCGGGTCGCGCGCGAGCACCGCGCAGCGCAGCGCGATGCTGCCGCGCTCGGTGAACTTGACGGCGTTGCTCAGCAGGTTGACCAGCACCTGCGACAGGCGCAGCGCATCGCCGTGGAGCGCGTCGGGCAGATCGCCGCGGTCGACGCTCAGCGAAAGCCCCTTTCGGCGCGCACCGTCGGCCACCATGGCCGTGCTGCGCTCGAGCAGCCCCTCGACCGCGAAATCGACCGGCGCCAGCGCGAGCTTGCCCGCGTCGATCTTGGACAGGTCGAGGATGTCGTTGATGATGTCCAGCAGGTGCTGCGCGGCGTCGCCCACCTTGGCGAGGCGGTCGGTGGTCACCGGGTCGTGCGCATCGCGCCGCATCAGGTGCGTGAGCCCGATGATCACGTTCATCGGCGTGCGGATCTCGTGGCTCATGTTGGCGAGGAAGGCCGACTTCGCGCGCGCCGCCTCCTCCGCGGCGTCGCGCGCGTGGACGAGTTCCTGGTTGAGCGACTCGAGGTCGGCCTGCGCGCGCTTGGCGTTGGTGATCTCCTGCGCCAGCACGAAGAAGCCGCGCACGGCGCCGCGCGGCATGTCCGGGATGTACTGCTTGTTCCACACGCCCACGCGCCCGTCGGCGCCGGCCTCCACGCTCTCGAACTCCTGCAGCCGGCCCTGCAGCGCCTCGTCCATGTGCGCCCGCCGCTCGGCGCCGTGCTGCTCGCCGAAGATCTCGCTCCAGGTGCGGCCCAGCATCTGGTTGACCGACAGCCCCGCCCATTCGCAGTAGGCGCGATTGACGAAGCGACAGCGCTGGTCGGCGTCCCAGTAGGCGATGCGCACCGGCAGGTTGTCGGCGATGCCGCGCGTGAAGGATTCGGCCTGGATCAGCTTGGCGTTGAGCTCCTGCAGCCGGCGCTCGCTGCGCCGCATCTCCGTCGTGTCGGTCGCGATGAAGAAGTAGCCCCGGCTCTCGCCGTCGACGACGTCGGGGCTGCGGTGGATCCAGAAGCTGCGCACCTGGCCGTCGGCGCCGCGCATGTCGGTCGAGATGCCCACCGCCTCGCCACCCAGCACGCGCTCGATCACCGTGTGCGGCGGGTGCACCAGCGCCTGGGCGAGCGTGTCGTCCACGCCGCGGCCGATCACCTCTTCGCGCGACTTGCCGAAGAAGGCGAGGTAGGCCTGGTTGGCGAACTGCACGCACAGCCGGTTGTCGACGTAGGCCAGCAGGTTGGGCTGGTGGTCGGTCATCGTCTGCGCGAAGTTCTCGCTCGCGACGCGGCCGGCGACGGCCTCCTCGAGCGCGCGCGTGCGCTGCGCGACGAGCTCCTCGAGCCGGTGGCGGTGCTGCTCGAGCTCCGCGGCCGCGGCCTTGCGCTCGCTGATGTCGCGCAGCACGCCCAGCACGCCGGGCGCATTGAGGTAGGTCGTGCGATTGGCGACCAGTTCGAAGTCGGCGATGGTGCCGTCCTTGCGCAGGAAGCCGACCTCGTACGTGTGCACCGGCTCCGGCCCCGCGCCGACGCGCCGGGTGTAGCGCTCCATCCAGGTGTCCAGCCACGCCGGCGCGATCACGCGCTCGAAAGGCATGCCGATGAACTCCTCGCGCGTGTAGCCGAGCGCGTCCAGCAGCAGCCGGTTGGCGTAGGCGAAGCGGTAGTCCTGCGCCACGAACACGCCGTCGGCCAGCGCGTCCATCAGCGCGCGGTTGGTGCTCTCGCTGATGCGCAGGGCCTCCTCGGTGCGCCGCGCCTCGGTGACGTCCGTCAAGGTGATCAGCGCGCCGGTCAGCACCTGCGAGGCCGGGTCGCGCAGCGGGACGGCGTTGGTGTCCAGCCACAGCGTCCGGCCGTCGGGATGCTGCATACCAAGTACCGTATGCGGGTGGGCCTCGCCCGTCGCCAGCACCCGGGCGACGGGAATGCGCTCCGGCGGCATCGCCGTGCCGTCCAGGTCGAGCGGCCGCCAGTCCTCGATCTGGTTGCGACGCAGGCGCTCGAACGGCATGCCCAGCAGGCGCTCCGCGGCGCCGTTCGCGGCCTTGATGCGGCCGGCGGCGTCGAACACCAGCACGCCTTCGCTCAGCGACTCGACCATCGAGCGGTAGCGCTCCTCGCTGCCGCGCAACGCGGCGGTCGCGGCGCGCTGGCGCGAGATGTCGTGCAGCACGCCCAGCGTGGCGGGGCGGCCGCGCCAGTCCGTGCGCGTCGAGTGCACCGCGAACTGGCGCGCTCGTCCGTCGGGCAGCTCGATGCGGTACTCGTTGTATTCCTCGTCGCTGCGACGCGCGAGCAGCGCGGCCGTCGCCTCCATCTGCCGCGTGCGGTCGTCGCCCTGCAGCAGCTCGCCGGGCGACATGCGCTCGAGCACGTCGACCGCGCGCCCGAGCAGCCGGGCCGCGCAGGGGTTGGCGTAGGCGATGCGGCCGTCCTGCACGACGACCATGCCGGCGGCGGCGTTCTCCACCAGACTGCGTGCGGCATCCTCGGCGGACGCACGCAATTCCCGTTCGCTCATGTCAAGCGCTCCCTGGGCCGATCCTCGTCCAGGCATCGGCTCGGCGGCAGATCCTTGGCCAGGATGGCGATCGGGGGAGTTCACCTCGGCAAGGGACGCCTGTCAAGCCATGGACAGCCCCGCACCGGGCCGGGCAAGCGGGCCGCCTGATCGTCCGGTTAGGCCTCAGGCGTCGCGCTGCATGAGGTACACCGTGAAGCCGGTGCGGCCACCGTCCTGCCACGCGCGCTCGCAGCGCCAGTTCGCCGCATGGGCCAGGTGCAGGAAGCGCCCGGGCGTGTACTTGTAGCAGTTCTCGGTGTGGATGGTCTCGCCGGCCTCGAACCAGAACGCGCGGCCGCGCACGCGCACCTGCTGGTCGCGCAGGCTGACGAGGTGCATCTCGATGCGGCCTTCCACGGGGTCGTGGCGCGCCAGGTGGCGGAACGCCGTGCGGTCGAAGTCGCCGTCGAGCTCGCGGTTGATGCGGTCCAGGAGGTTGAGGTTGAACGCGGCGGTCACGCCGGCGGCGTCGTCGTAGGCCGGCAGCAGCAGCGCCGGATCCTGCGTCGTGTCGACGCCGATGAGCAGCCGCGAGCGCGGCCCCAGGGCCTGCGCGAGGCGGCCCAGCAGGTCGGCGGCCGCGTCGGGCGTGAAGTTGCCGATGGTCGAGCCGGGGAAGAAGCC
>DASVLN010000525.1:0-2390 GCA_036384855.1 Burkholderiaceae bacterium
CACCGCCGCCACCACCGCCGCCGCCGAAGCCGACGCCCGGCTGCGCGCCGCCCGACTGCGGCTGGGCGCTGCCGACGCAGCCGTCGTCCCCATCGCCGCTGTCGTCGTTCTGGGCGAACAACTGCTGCAGCGTCTGCAGGATCAGCTGCAGCAGTTGCTGGATGTCCGGGTTCTTCATCGGGTCGCTGCCGTCGGCGCCGTCGGCGCCGTCGGCGGAGACCTCGTGGTGATGGTGATGGTGGTGCAGGGTCGACAGCCCCTGCGCGCCGCCTTGCTGGGCCAGCCCCTGGAAGCCGTTGCCCGACGCTTGTTCCCGGAGGCCGAACATGTCGGCGTTCGTCGTGCCGGGTTGAGATCGAATCGCGGAAATACCCATCGCAGTCCTCCTTGGATGCGCAATGAAGGGATCGTGGTCGCAACACCCACGCGTGCGATTGGCATCGTGGACGCGCGCTCCACGCCGACCGCGGCCCGGGCCCGAAGCGATGTCGCCGCAAGCGAAGCGCGCGTCTGCCCGGGCGTCGCGGCCGCCGGTGCGCCTTGCATCGATCCGGCGGCGCCGCTATCCGTCCAGCCGCAGCAGGCCGTCCGGGTAGCGCGACGCCATGAAGTCGACGAAGGCGCGGACCTTGGGGCTGGCCAGGCGCCGGGAGGTGTGGAGCACCCAGAGCTCCACGTCCGTCGAAGCGAGCGCTCCCCACAGGACGAGCTCGCCCGCGGCGAGCTGCTTCCAGACGATGGACTGCGGAACCAGGGCCACGCCCCCGCCGGCGAGCGCCGCGTCCCGCAGCATCAGCATCGAGGACAGCCGCAGCACGGGCACCGGCTCCACGACGAGGCCGGTGTCGGCGAGCGTCCAGGTGTCTCCGTCGCGCAAGGCATTGACCGCCGCTGGCACCCGCACCGGCGTCCCCGCGGCCGCAGGCACCGCGATGGACGGCGCGGCCACGACCACCAGCCGGTCCTTCGCGAACCGGCGCCCCACCAGGGCCGTGTCGGGGCGCGGGTTCGGCCGGATCGCGACGTCGAACTGCTCGTCGACGAGATCCACGAGCCGATCCTCCCCCGCGACCTCGACGAGGACGTCCGGATGCCGCGCGCGGAACTCGGCGCACAGGCGGCCCATGGCGAGCTGGGAGAACAGGATGGGCGCGGCGATCCGCAGCCGCCCGGCCACCTTGCCGGTGCCCTCCCGGGTCGAGGCGATGGCGTCCGTGACCTCGTGCAGGGGCCCGACCGTCCGGCTCAGCAGCTGCTGCCCGGCCTCCGTGAGTTCCAGCCCCTTGGCATTGCGCTCGATCAGCCGCACGCCCAGCGCTTCCTCGAGCTCGGCGATCCGCCGCGAGAGCGTGGCCTTGGAGCGCCTGCCGGCGCGACTCGCTCGGCCGAAGCCGCCGTGGCCGGCGACCAGGTGGAAGTCTGCCAGGGCGTTGAGGTCCATGTTCCAAATTTAAGACGGAGTGTTGAGATTTTAGTGTCTGTGTTCGATGGATGCAACGACGTATCGTTCATCCATCGCCACCCACCCCGGGACTTCTTCTCGACCGGCGGGCAGGCGATCCCATCCATCAACCCACTTGCGGAGTTTCGACATGAGCATCCTCGTCATCGGTTCCACCGGAACCATCGGTTCCCTCGTCGTCCAGGGCCTCGTCCGGCAGGGCGCGGAGGTCAAGGCCTTCGTGCGCCAGGCGGGCAAGGCGCCGGCCGGCGTCCGCGAAGCCGTCGGCGACCTGGCCGACGTCGCATCGGTGCGCCAGGCGATGGCCGGCGTTCGCACCCTGTTCCTGCTGAACGCCCTCGCGCCCGACGAGCTCACGCAGTCGCTCCAGGCCCTCAACGTGGCGCGCGAGGCGGGCGTGCAGCGCATCGTCTACCTGTCGGTGATCAACGCGGACAAGTACGTCGACGTCCCGCACTTCACGGGCAAGTACACGGTGGAGCGCATGATCGACGCCCTGGACCTGCCGGCCACCATCCTGCGCCCGGCCTACTTCATGCAGAACGACATCCAGATCCAGCCCGTCATCGAGAACCACGGCGTGTTCCCGATGCCCATCGGCGACAAGGGCGCCGCCATGGTGGATGCGCGCGACATCGCCGACGTCGCGGTCGCGGAACTGCTGCGGCGCGACCGCGCCGCCGAGCCGCTGCCGCGCCTGACGCTGGACGTCGCCGGCGCGGAGGTCTTCACCGGCGCCTCCGCGGCGGCGGTCTGGAGCCGCGCCCTGGGCCGCACCGTCGCCTACCCGGGCGACGACGTCGCGGGCTTCGAGGCGCAACTGCTGCAGAACCATGCCCCCGCCTGGATGGCCTACGACCTGCGCCTGATGATGAGCGGCATCCAGCGTCACGGCCAGTTGCCGGAGGCCGGCACGGTGGCCAGGCTC
>DASVLN010000526.1:0-2527 GCA_036384855.1 Burkholderiaceae bacterium
CGGCGCCCCGGCCCGGGCCGTGTCCATGACGGGCGCGCCGTCGGGAAGGCTCGCGTGCAACCGCGGCGGGTGCTCGACGCAACCGGGCTCGATCGATTCGGCAGGGACGCGGGTATCGGGCTGCAGGGCGAGCTCCGGGGGTGGACGGGAGTCGGGCGGAATCGCGGCCTCGCGTGGTCGCGAGCCCGGTGTCCGCCCGGGGGTGGGTCGAATCGATCATAAGAGCGGGCGTCCGGAAGCGCCCGCGGCGAAACGCCCGGAAATGAGCCGAAATGACGCGGGCGGAAGCGGCCCTCGTGGCGGGTGTCGCCGTCGCCGCGGCTGGCGAGTCCCGTCGCCCGCGTGCGGTCACAGCAGTCGTTTTCGGTCACCGGCCGTGGCCCGACATCGCAGCGACAACGTTTTCCTAGCTTCCATGCGGCATGGCATCGCCGCGCAGCGCGCGAAACCGGCCATTTATCGGCCTGTTTGACGTCCGGGGTTTCGCGGCCACCGGCTTAACGTGAGTGCACACATGGGAGAAACGACCGTGAATGCCAACCACGACGACGACGCCTTCGATGCGTCGCACCCGCTGCCGCCCGGCGGCCTCACCGATTCCATCGACGCCGCGCTCACGCAGGCCGCGTCCAACGAGCAGGCATCCGACGCACCGGATTCCAACCCTCTGGTTCCCCACGATCCGGAGTCCGGAGGGCGCGGTGCGGCCGCCTCGCAACCTGGGAACCACGAGCCTTCCTGGCATGCGCGCCTGCAAGCGAGCGCTGCCGCGCCCGGCGGGGAATCGCCTCCACCCACGGCGCTCGCATCTGCACTGATGGCGGCCTTGTCGGGTACGCCGGGCGCCCGGGCGCCGACCTCCCCCGCGTCACCGGTGCGAGAGCCTCCGGACAGCGAGACCCTGGCGCGCGCCGCGGCCGCGGCCGACATCGTGATGCGCCGCGCCGGCGGCATGGCGGCCGGAGAGGCGCCGGCAACGGGTGCCGCCAACGCGCAGCCCGCACGGCGGCCGATGCTACGGGCCAGTCCATCTTCGCTGCGAGCGCATGGGAGCCGGGCCCGGTCCTTCGAGCCGCGCGATCACACCGATGCCGGGGCACCCGGTTCGGCCGCCTCGGACGTCGGCGCTGGAGCGGACCCGCAGCCGGAGCACCACATCGCCATCGACGGCGGCGATCGCGGCCTTCGCCCCGTTGCCGGCGACCCGGTCGCAGCCGGATGGACGCTCGGCAATGCCGGCCGGGACGACGGCGATGACAGCCCGCGAACCGCCGCCCGCGCGGGCGGCGTGGCCGACGACCATGGCGCCCGCCCATCGGACGACGACCGCCATGCGCGCTCCACGCCGTTGCGTGCGGAGGGTGGCGACGCGCTGCTTGCCGGACTGGGTCGCCGCTTCCGCGGGGCCACGATCCAGATCGAGTTCGAGTTGAGGACGACGGCCGTGCGCCAGGTCTTCCGGCGGGACTTCGTCTACGTCTCGCAGCAGGCGCATGCCCTGGAGTCCAGCCGGCGCGTGCAGGGCATCGACCGGTCGCGATTGACGGAGGCACTGCGCCTCGTGGAGCGCAGGGGCGAGTCCATCCGCGCCACGCTCGAGGACGCGATCGTGCAGGCACGCGAGCTCGTCCGCCGCGCGGGCGAGTTGCCGCAGGACATCCGCTTCACGCGCGCGGCCGGCCTGCAGGCGACCATCGTGAGCCCGTACGCGCGGCTGTTCGTCGAGCTGATGCGCCTCGCCGACGAGGCGATCTCGCTGCTGGAAGGAGCGTGGCTGATGGGCGCCCTGGACTCCGCGGAACGCGCCGAGCTGATCAACGAATGCCGCCGCGTCCTCGTGAGCTACAAGGACGTCGTCCGCGACCAGCGTCATGCGATCGGCGAGCATGTCCGCGCGGTCAACGAGGAGCGACGACGGACTCGCGGGCACGACGGCCTGCGGCGACACGATCCGGCATCCCCGGGGCACGCGCCGATGTCGCGCCGCCATGGGACGCGTCCGGTGACGGAATCGGGCCCCGTGCCCGGACCGGGACCGGAGGCGGGGATCGGCGGCGCCGGACTCCGGACGGACGACGAGGGCTTCGCGGATGCACCGTGAGGAGTCATCCGGCGCGCCGGCGAGCGCACGGTTGCGCGAGCCACCGACTCCGGCACGGGCAAGGGAGCCGACGTCGACAGGTTTCCCGCGGCCGATCGCAGGCGAATGCGGACTCGCAACGCCAGGACAGGCGCGCGCAATCCTGCCCAAGCATGCACGGCCGCGAATGCGCGCGCATGCACGCGGCTGCGCGGATGCTTGCGAACGCGCTCACCTCTCCGGCGGCGCGCGTCAGAGGCTCTTGAGGATCTCCTGGCGCTTCTTTTCGTACTCGGACTTGGTGATCAGGCCCTTCTCGTACAGGCGCTTGAGTGTCGTCAGGCGCTGTTCGGCGTCGGGCGTCGCAGCCGGCGCGGGGGACGCCGCGTGGGCCGGCGCGACGGCAGCAGGCGCGACGACGGGCGGAGCGACCACCGGCGCCGGCGC
>DASVLN010000527.1:0-2864 GCA_036384855.1 Burkholderiaceae bacterium
CGGCCGAGGTGGCCGAGCTCGCGGCCATCGACGACCAGAGCGGATCCGTCCTCGACCGCCCTTTCGACGACCTCGTCGGCGAGCTCGCCCGCGCGCGCGCCGAGCGCCGCCTGGAGGGCCTGCGGCTCGGGCCGTGGCGGCTGGTGCGGCGCATCGCCAGCGGCGGCATGGGCGAGGTCTTCCTCGGCGAGCGCGCGGACGGCGCCTTCGAGATGCAGGTCGCCGTCAAGCTGCTGCGCGACGGGCTGGTCGACGACGCCGACGTCGAGCGCTTCGCCCGCGAGCGCCAGACCCTCGCCCGGCTCGAGCACGTCAACCTCGTGCGCATCCTGGACGGCGGCGTCAGCGAGGCGGGGCTGCCCTACTTCGTGATGGAGCTGGTCGACGGCGAGCCCATCGACGCCTGGTGCGAGCGCCACGGCGCGACGCTCGCCCAGCGCCTCGCGCTGCTGCACGAGGTCTGCGGCGTCGTGCACTACGTCAACCAGCGCGGCATCGTCCATCGCGACCTGAAGCCGCGCAACATCCTCGTCACGCCCTGCGGCGTGGTCAAGCTCGTGGACTTCGGCATCGCCACGCGCCTGGCCGAGCCCGGTGCGGCGCCCGATCCCACGCGCACCGCGCTGCGCGGGATGACGATCCAGTACGCGAGCCCCGAGCAGATCCGCGGCGACACCGTCGACGCCGCGAGCGACGTGTACGCGCTGGGCGTCGTGATGGTCAAGCTGCTCGCGGGCGCGCAGCCCTACGCGGTCGACCCGTCGACGGCCTCGGGCTTCGAGCTCGCCAAGGCGATCTGCGACGCGGAGCCGCGCCGCATGAGCGAGCTGGTGCCCGAGGGTCCGGGCGCGGCGGCGCGGCGGCGCGCGCTGGCCGGCGACCTCGACGCGATCGCCGCCAAGGCGCTGCGCAAGGACCGCGCGACGCGCTACCAGACCGCCGCGGAGCTCGACGACGACCTGTTCCGCCACCGCTCGCGCCTGCCCGTGCGCGCGCGCCGCGGGGCGTTCAGCTACCGCTTCGGCCGCTGGCTGGTCAAGCATCGCGCGCTCGCGGGCGCGGCGATCGTGTCCAACATCGTGCTGCTGGCGGGCATCAGCGTCACGCTCGCCGAGGTGCACGAAGCGCGCGCCCAGCGCGAGCGCGCGAACCGCAACTACGCGAGCGTGCGGGCGCTGACCAAGGACTTCCTGTTCGAGCTCGACGAGGCGATCGCCGCCCTGCCCGGCTCGCTGCCCGCGCGCAAGCTGGTGGTCGGCAAGGCGCAGCAGTACCTGCAGACGCTGGCGGGCCAGGCGCGCCAGGGCACGGGCGCCGACGCCGATGGCGCGCTGGACCTCGACCTGGGCATCAGCTACCGCAAGCTCGGCGACCTGCAGGACTTCCCCGGGCGCCCCAACCTCGGCAACCCGGACGCGGCACTCGCCGACTACGCGCAGTCGGTGCGCCTCCTGGAGCCGCTCGCCGCCGAGGGCCTCGAGCCGCATGCGAGCGCGGACGTCATCCTGGGGGCGCATCGCGCGCTCGTGCTCACGTGGCTCAGCCGCGCGTCGGTGCTGAGCGCCAATGCGCGGCCCGACGAGGCGGAGGCCGCGCTGCGATCGGGCGAGGCGGTGCTCGGCGAGCTGATGCAGCTGGTGCCGCCCGACACCGAGACCGACCGCCTGCGCGCCTCCGTGTACGGCGGCCTGAGCTGGGTGCTGCACGAGAAGGGCGACGTCGCGGCGTTCGAGCGCTACGCCGACCAGAGCGAGGCCATCCTCGAACGGATCGTCGCGGCGCATCCGGACGACACCGTCAGCCTGATGCGGCTGCAGTCCTCCTACGCGCGGCGCACCGCCGACTACGCCGGCCGGCCGCCGACGCCCCGGAACCTGCAGCGCTGGCTGGCGGCCGCGCGCAAGTGGCAGGGCATCGGCCAGCGGCTGCTCGCGCGCGACGCGAACGATCCGCGCTACCTGCCCGTCGCGGCCGAGGCGGAGATGTTCCTCGGGCGCGCCTACGCGCGCCTGGGCGACCGCCGCAACGCCGCCGCGGCGATCGACGAAGGCATCGGCCAGCTGGCGCGCGAGCTGCGCCTGGATCCGGACGACGACGCGGCCCTGCAGATCATGACGGAGCTGCACCTCGCGCGCGCCCACCTGCAGCTCGACGCGCGCGATCCGGGGGGCGCGCGCGCCGAGGCGCGGCAGGCTCTCGACTTCCTCGCCCGCCGCTCGCAGGCCGCGCGCGCCGACGGCTACGACCTGGTCACCGCGGCCCAGCTCCACCACGTCGTGGCCGAGGCCTGGCACCAGGACGCCGAGCGCGACCGCGCCCGCCCGGCAGCGGTGTCCAGGGACCACGCGAACGCCTGCGACGAATGGCGCGCCGCCGACGCGCTGCTGCGCCAGGTGCCCGATCCCTCGGTGATCTCGACCGACGGCTACGACCCCGGCGACATCCGGCGCGGCGCCGCGGCCTGCCGCACGGCGCGCCTGCCCGCCTGATCACGCAATCGACCAAGACGAGCATTTCTTCACGAATGCGGGCGGCGCGATCGGCCGTTCATCTTGCGTCAAGGGAAATTAATGCGTATCGCGACGTAACGAAATGAGCCTTCGGCCGTCCGTTTCTCGCTAATGAAGAGGAGAACCAGAAAACGGACTGAGACAGGCCCACACCATGATGTACGAGCACCCCGTGCGACGCGAGGAAGGCCGCACCCCCCCGGTCTTCATCCACGACGACCCGCCGCCCGTCCTGTATCCGCCGGCGCGCGGCACGGCGATCCCGAGCCCGCTCGCAGGGCTGGTCGCCGCGCGCGACGCGGCGGAGCGGCGGCGCGCCATCGACGACATGCTGCTGGCCATCGGCTGCGACTG
>DASVLN010000528.1:0-3366 GCA_036384855.1 Burkholderiaceae bacterium
ACCAAGGTCTGGATTTTCGGCCACTGATCGGCGACGACGAGACACGCACTTCTCCACGGAGTGCGTGAAAGTCTGTTCTACAGGCCTCGCGACGTCGCGTCACGAGGCCTTTTCCTTCTTTGATTCGGGCGCGAGAACCAGTACGCTCCCGCCTCCGGCCCGGCGCCCCGCCGCAGCCGCCGCCTCCACCCAGCCCGGACGCCCCATGACCGTCGCCCGCATCGCCGCCTCCTGCGCCCTGGCCGCCACCCTGCTGGCCGGCGTCGCGCCCGCGCGCGCGCTGGGCGTGCCGATGGACGACCAGGCGCTTTCCGACACCTGGGGCCAGGCCCTCCTCGACCTGACCAACACGACCGACGGCCAGTACCAGTTCTCGCGGCTGACGTTCAACGCCGACGTCACGCTGTCGATGAACCTGAACGGGCTCAAGCTCGGCACGCAGGCCAACGGCACGTCCGACATCGACATCGCGACGATGAACTTCGGCCGCAGCGATGCCACGGACGCGCAGCGCACGGTCGCGATCTCCAAGCCGTACTTCGAATGGGTCTACTCCGGCACCGCCGGCTCAGCCGACCGCCAGGTCGTCGGCATGCGCCTGGGCTTCGGCAGCATGACCGGTGACCTCGGGCTGTCGATGAACACGGTCAGCGGCGCGCTGAGCTTCGCCAGCCCCGACGGCACGACGACCTATTCCGCCAACGGCAAGGGCACGACGACGCTCACGAGCTCGTCGGGCGGCAGCCTCGCGCTGAACCAGGTCGGCGGCGTCACGGCGGACGCGAGCCGCGACTTCTTCATCTCGGTGCTGAAGTCGGCGGTCGCCTTCCCGGGCACCGACGCGTCGATGGCCGCGCCCGCGCAGTCGCAGGCCGGCTTCTGGCTGAACTGGACCGATCGCCTCAAGGCCATCAACACCACGGGCCAGACGCTGCCCAACGTGCCCAAGATCGGGCCGTGATGCGGCGCGCGACGATCCACGCCCGCCCCACCCCGGCCCCGGCCGCAGGCGGGCTCCGGATCGCCCTGACCTCGACCTGCGTCGCCCTCGCCGTCTGCGGCGCGGCGCCCGCGCGCGCCGGCGGCATGAAGCCGCTCGACGATGCCGCGCTGGCCGAGGTGCGCGGCGCCGACGGCATCTCGTTCAACCTGAACAATTTCTCGCTCACCAGCATCCCGTCCCTGCCGCTGCAGCTGACCTACCAGTCGACCAACGGCAGCTCGATGACGCTGGCGGGCCTGGATCTGTCGCGCACCGACGATCCCGACCCCTTCGCCGATCCGTACACGCTGTCGGTGCTCAAGCGCCCCGGCTTCCAGGACGGCATCGCGCTGGACTTCCCGCTCAACGCGGCCGGCAACCAGGCGTGGACGCTCACGGCGGACTTCTCCAACTGCGACCTCGGCACCTCGGCGGCGTGCAGCGGCACGAACTTCGTCGGCGGCACGTTGCAGGCCAAGGGCCTCGTGATGCGCGGCGGCGGCCTCTATCTCGCACCGTCCGCGATCGCCGACATTCAGGGCATCGCGTTCGGCGTCGGCACGCAGCTGGACATCGGCAGCCTCGCGATCTACTCGCACGGCCGCACCGCGGACGACCAGCCCGACGCCGCCGACTCGATGACGCTCACCGGCATCCACCTCGCCAACGCGTCCGGCGGCCCGTGGATGCTGGCGGACCTCACCTACCATCCGGGCCTGTTCAACGCGCAGACCGATGCCACCGGCTCCTACCTGCACCTGCAGATCGGCTGGCCCACCAGCAGCTCCTACCAGGTGCCGGCGGCGAGCATTCGCATCGACGACATCACGTTCACGACGCCCGGCGCGGGCGGCACGCCGGTGCAGACCAGCCTCGGATCGGCCAGCATCGCGAGCCTGCAGATCAACTACGCGGACATCAGGTTCCGCACCGGCAACTGACCGCCGCCCGCCGCATGCGCGCCCTTTGCCAACCCCGCCTCGCCGCGCGCCTTGCCGCCGGCATCGTCCTTGCGGCGGCCGGGGTCGCCCATGCGGCGAAGGTGCCGATGTCGGACGCCGAGCTGAGCGGCGTCTCCGGCCAGGGCGTCGCGATCCTCGTGCACCTGGAGCTCAACGCCGGCCTGCTGACCGGCGCGCCCATCGACAGCCGCTTCTACGCCGGCTTCGACGTCGGCGGCACGACCACCTACGCGATCGCGCAGAACTTCGGCGGCCTGCTGAACCTGTTCGCGATCACGCTCGACCCGAGCGCCGCCCCCGACGGCACCGGCTACCTCGCCATCGGCATGCCCAACTACCTGTCCGCGAAGGACTTCGGCGTGCGCGCGATCGGCGTGCAGGTCGACCCGAAGGGGCCGATCAACAACAGCCTGGGCTCGCTGCTGCTCAACGGATCGGCGAACATGACGGGCCAGCTCAACGTGTGGCCCACGGCGAACAAGTGACGCCGACCGCCGCGCCCGTGCAAAACATCCAGGGAACAGACTTCGCATGCTGCTCATCTTCCTCGGCGTCATCGCCGCCGCGATCGCCGGCGCCGGCGTCCTGTCCAAGAACGAACCGCTGAACCACCCGCAGCTGGAATACGAGCTCAACGTCTCCAAGGCCAACGGCGGGCTCGAGCCCGAGTCGGTGCAGATGTACCCGTACCAGTACTACAAGTACAAGGATGTCGTCCACCAGGCGTTCGACTACAGCTGCGGCTCGGCGGCGCTCACGACCATCCTGGAGTTCCACCTCGGCCTGCCGGTGACCGAGAAGGACGCGATGGAGGGCATGCTGGAACACGGCGAGAAGGACAAGATCATCGCCCGCCGCGGCTTCTCGCTCCTGGACATGAAGCGCTACGTCGCGACGCTGGGCAGCGACTCGGGCGGCTTCAAGGCCGACTTGTCCGACCTCGAGAAGCTCGACGAGCCGGCGATCGTGCCGATCAACTACGCCGGCTTCAAGCACTTCGTGGTGGTCAAGGGCGTGCGCGGCGGCAAGGTGTTCATCGCCGATCCGTCCGCCGGCAACATCGCGTTCTCCGAGCACGAGTTCGCGGGCCTGTGGGACAACGGCACGCTGTTCGTCATCTATCCGTCGAAGACGCATCCGCACGTGCAGTCCAGCCTCGCGCTGACCGACCAGGAGCTCGGCGTGATCTCGCCCGACCTCGTTCGCCCGGACGTGGCCCTGCGTCCCGTGGACAATCGCGACGCGCTGCAACGCGCAGTGGAGTCGCAACTCGGCACCCTTCAATACAAACGTCGATGAACATGAACCCGGCATCCCGGCTCGCCGCGGCCCTGGCCGCCGCCTGCGGCCTCCTCGCCTGCGCGCCCGCATCCGCGCAGCCTGACAACCAACCCACCCCCGCCGGCCCCGCCGCGCCCGACG
>DASVLN010000529.1:0-10465 GCA_036384855.1 Burkholderiaceae bacterium
CTGGGCGCCGGCCGGGGCGACGGCGACGAAGCGGGCGCCGCCGTCCTCCTTGAACGCCGCCGGCGCGGCGGGCGCGGCCCGGGGCGTGAAGTCGGGGGTGCTCGCGCAGCCGGCCAGCACGAGGGCGGCGACCAGCGGCACGAGCGGGGTACGGAAGAAGCGGTTCATGACAATTCCTTGGGACGGGAGGACGGCGCGCCGCACATACACCTTGGGGTATGGTCGCGCGCCGCCCGGTTCAGCTCATTCCTCGGGATGGCGCGGCGCCGAGGGCACCGGCAGCGGGCCGCCGCCGGCATGGCCGTGGCCGCCGTGCAGCACCATCACGCCCGGGGCTTCGACATCGTGCGGCACCTCGCCGTGCTGCTTGAGCGGGCGGTTGCCCGCCAGGGCGCGCAGCAGCACGTAGAACACCGGCGTCAGGAACAGGCCGAACGCGGTCACGCCGATCATCCCGAAGAACACGGCCACGCCCATCGCGTGCCGCATCTCGGAGCCGGCGCCGGTGGACAGCACCAGCGGCAGCACGCCCATGATGAAGGCCATCGAGGTCATCAGGATCGGGCGCAGCCGCAGCCCCGCCGCCTCGATCGCCGCGCGCATCGGCGTGCGGCCCGCGAACTCGAGCTCGCGCGCGAACTCCACGATCAGGATCGCGTTCTTCGCGCTCAAGCCGACCAGCACCATCAGGCCGATCTGCGTGAAGACGTTGTTGTCGCCGCGCGTGAGCCACACGCCCGTCATCGCGGCCAGCAGGCCCATCGGCACGATCAGCAGGATCGCCAGCGGCAGCGTCAGGCTCTCGTACTGCGCGGCCAGCACCAGGAACACGAGCAGGATCGCGAGCGGGAAGATCAGCACCGCGGAGTTGCCGGCCAGGATCTCCTGGTACGTCAGGTCCGTCCACTCGTAGCTCACGCCGGGCGGCAGCGTCTCGGCGGCAATGCGCTTGATCGCCTCCTGCGCCTGGCCGGAGGAGTAGCCCGGCGCCGGGCCGCCGTTGACGTCGGCGGTCAGGAAGCCGTTGTAGCGCATCGCGCGTTCCGGCCCGAAGGTCGGCGTGACCTTCATCAGCGCGGACAGCGGCACCATCTCGCCCGTCGTGGAGCGCACCTTCAGCAGGCCGATGTCCTCGGCGCGCGCGCGGTAGGCGGCGTCCGCCTGCACGCGCACGGTGTACGTGCGGCCGAACTTGTTGAAGTCGTTCGCGTACAGGCTGCCGAGGTAGATCTGCATCGTGTCGAAGATGTCCGTGATCGGCACCCCGAGCTGGCGCGCCTTCGTGCGGTCGATGTCGGCGTACAGCTGCGGCACGTTGACCTGGTAGCTCGAGAACAGGCCCGCCAGCTCCGGCGCCTGGTAGGCCTTGGCCATGAAGGCCTTGAGCGCCGCGTCCATGCCGGCGATGCCCACCGAGCCGCGATCCTCCAGCTGCAGCTTGAAGCCGCCCGTGGTGCCGATGCCCTGCACCGGCGGCGGCGGGAACATCACGATGAAGGCGTCCTGGATCGCGCCGTACTTCTGGTTCAGCGCCTGCGCGATCGCGCCGGCCGACAGCGCCGCGCCCTTGCGCTCGTCGAAGGGCTTGAGCGTGACGAACACGATGCCCGAGTTGGAGCTGTTGGTGAAGCCGTTGATCGACAGGCCCGGGAACGACACCGCGTGCTCGACGCCCGGCTGCTTGAGCGTGATCTCGCCCATGCGGCGGATGACGTCCTCGGTGCGGTCCAGCGTCGCGCCGTCGGGCAGCTGCGCGAAGCCGATCAGGTACTGCTTGTCCTGCGCCGGCACGAAGCCCTTGGGCACGGCGTGGAACAGGCCCAGCGTCGAGACCGCCAGCAGCACGTAGATGCCGAACATCACCGCCTTGCGCGAGATCGCCTTGCCCACGCCCCCGCCGTAGGCCGCGGAGCCGCGCGCGAACAGCGCGTTGAAGCGGCGGAAGAAGCCGCCCAGCGCCCAGTCCATGCCGCGGGTGAGCGCATCCTTGGGCGCGTCGTGGCCCTTGAGCAGCATGGCCGCGAGCGCCGGCGACAGCGTCAGCGAGTTGACCGCCGAGATCACCGTCGACATCGCGATCGTCAGCGCGAACTGCTTGTAGAACTGCCCCGTGAGGCCGGTGATGAAGCCCAGCGGCACGAACACGGCCACCAGCACCAGCGCGATCGCGATGATCGGGCCGGAGACCTCGCGCATCGCGCGGTAGGTCGCGTCGCGCGGCGACAGGCCGCTCTCGATGTTGCGCTCGACGTTCTCCACGACCACGATCGCGTCGTCGACGACGATGCCGATCGCCAGCACGAGGCCGAACAGCGACAGCGCGTTGATCGAGAAGCCCGACAGGCTCATCACCGCGAACGTGCCGACCACGGCGACCGGCACCGCCAGCAGCGGGATGATGGACGCGCGCCAGGTCTGCAGGAACAGGATCACGACGAGCACGACCAGCGCGATCGCCTCGAGCAGCGTGTGCACGACGGACTCGATGGACGCGCGCACGAATTGCGTCGGGTCGTAGACGATCTCGTAGTCCACGCCGTCGGGCATGTTCTTCTTGATCTCGGCCATCGTGGCGCGCACGCCGTTGGAGATCGCGATCGCGTTGGAGCCCGGCGCCGCGAAGATCGGGGACGCGACGGCGTCCTTGTTGTCCAGGAGCGAGCGCAGCGAGTAGTCGGCCGCACCCAGCTCGATGCGCGCGACGTCCTTCAGGCGGGTGACCGCGCCGTCCGCGCCGGACTTGACGATGATGTCGCCGAACTCCTGCTCGGTCTGCAGGCGGCCCTGCGCATTGACCGACAGCTGCACGTCGATGCCGTTCAGGCCCGGCGACGCGCCGACGATGCCGGCCGCGGCCTGCACGTTCTGCTCGCGGATCGCGGCGACGACGTCGCCCGCCGACAGGCCATGCTCGGCGACCTTCTGCGGGTCGAGCCAGACGCGCATCGAGTAGTCGCCGGAGCCGAACAGCTGCACGTCGCCCACGCCCTCGACGCGCGCGAGGCGGTCCTTGACGTTGAGCACCGCGTAGTTGCGCAGGTAGGTCATGTCGTAGCGGCCGGTCGGCGACAGCAGGTGCACGACCATCGTGAGGTCGGTCGAGCTCTTGATCGTCGTCAGGCCGAGCGAGCGCACCTCCTCGGGCAGGCGCGGCTCCGCCTGCGCGACGCGGTTCTGCACCAGCTGTTGCGCCTTGTCCGGATCGGTGCCCAGCTTGAAGGTCACCGTCAGCGTCATGAGGCCGTCGGTCGTCGCCTGGCTGCTCATGTAGAGCATGCCCTCGACGCCGTTGATGGCCTCCTCGATCGGCGTGGCCACGGTCTCGGCGATCACCTGCGGGTTGGCGCCGGGGTAATTCGCGCGCACGACCACGGAGGGCGGCACGACGTTGGGGTATTCGGAGACGGGCAGCCCGCGCACGGCGATGAGGCCGCCGAGGAAGATCAGCAGCGATAGCACGCCGGCGAAGATGGGCCGGTCGATGAAGAACTTGGAGAGGTTCATGGAACGCTCCTGGGAACGTCGGGAGAATTTCGGAACGAACGTCGCCGCCGCCGGCGCTCGAACGTCGGCGAGGAAAGTCGGGGGAGGGAGGCGACGGGCTTGGCCCGCGCCGAACCGGCCGGCCCCCTCGGGGGGCAGCGACCGTCAGGGAGCGTGGGGGCTCACGCTCCCTTCATCTTCACTTCCTGCGGCGCGACCAGCGCGCCCGGCCGCACGCGCTGCAGGCCGTTGACGACCACGCGCTCGCCCGCCTTCAGGCCGGAGGTGACGATGCGCAGGCCGTCGACGTTGGCGCCCAGCGTGACCTCGCGGTACGCGACCTTGTTGTCGCCGTCGACGACCATCACGAACTTCTTGTTCTGGTCGGTGCCGACCGCGCGCTCGCTGATCAGGATCGCCGGCTCGGCCTTGGGGCTGCCCATGCGCAGGCGGGCGAATTGGCCAGGGATGAGCGTGCCGTCGGCGTTGTCGAACACCGCGCGCACGCGCACCGTGCCGCTGCGCGCGTCGACCTGGTTGTCGACGAGCTGCAGGTGACCCTTGATCGGCGTGTCGGCGTCGGACGAGGTGCCCATCTGCACCGGGATCTCGTCGAGGTGCGTCCGGCCCGTGCCGGGCGGGAGCTCGCGCAGAGCCTTGGCGACCACGCCCTCGTCGGCGTCGAAGCTCGCGTAGATCGGGCTCACCGACACCAGCGTCGTCAGCACGGGCGCGCCGGGCCCCGCCGCCACCAGGTTGCCGGTGGTGATCTCGAGCCTGCCGACGCGGCCCGCGACCGGCGCGCGCACCTCGGTGTAGCCGAGCGACAGCTTGGCCGAGGTCAGCGCCGCGCGCGCCGCGCGCAGGTTGGCGTCGGCCTCGTTCTGGGCGTTGCTGGCCTGGTCGTACTCGCGCTGCGAGATCGCATGGTCGTCGAGCAGCCGCTTGGCGCGGTCGTAGTCGGTCCGGGCCTGGGTGAAGCGAGCCTGCGCGGCCACGACCCCGGCTTCGGCGCGGTCGACGTCGGCCTGGTACGGCGCGGGGTCGATCGTGACCAGCAGGTCGCCGGCCTTGACCAGCATGCCCTCGCGGAAGTGCACCTTCTCGACCGTGCCGGCCACGCGCGGACGGATGTCGACGCGCTCGACCGCCTCGAGGCGGCCGGAGAACTCGTCCCAGGTGGCGACGTCGCTGCGCGAGACGGTCGCGACGGACACCGGCACGGCCGGGGGCGCCGCTGATGCCCCCGCAGCGCCCGCGGGTGCGGCGCGCAACAGGAAGACGGTGGCGAAGACGGCCGCGAGCGCCGTCAGCGTGGTGCCGGCCAGCCAGAGTCGGCGGCGGGCTTGGAGCGGAACCTGGGTCATTGCGGAACTCCTGGCGAGTCGAGAGGGGGCGAAAGACGGGAAGCCGGGGAACCTTCGGGCGATGCGGCGGCTCGACCAGGGAGGCCCTGGCCTTGCGCTGCGTGTCCGTGAAAGTTTTATCGTAGCGATCACTACGACATGTGGCACAATGTACCCAGCGCGCAGGACGCCGTCAACTAATTTCGTAGTGTCAATTATGAAAAAGAGGCCCGAAGAACGCGCCGCCCCGGCCGACGAGGCCGCGGACGACGCCGCGACGATCGCCGTCGCGGAACCCACCGCCGCGGTGGCCAAGCCGGCGCGCAGGCCGCGCGGGCGCCCACTGTCGTTCGACCGCGACGCCGCGCTCGAGGCCGCGATGCACGTGTTCTGGGAGCGCGGCTACGAGGCGGCCTCGGTCGCCGACCTGACCTCGGCCATGGGGATCACCCCGCCCAGCCTGTACACCGCGTTCGGCGACAAGGAGCAGCTGTTCCTGGAGGCGATCGAGCGCTACGCCCTCGGCTACGGCAGCATCAGCGCGCGCGCGCTGCGGGAGGAACCCACCGCGCGCGGCGCGATCGAGCGCTGGCTGGTCGAGGCCGCCAAGGAGCTCACCGAGCCCTGCCATCCCAAGGGCTGCATGGTGGTGATGGCGGCGACCAACTGCTCCGCGGCCGCCGAACGCGTGCAGGACGCGCTGATGCTGCGCCGCACGGAGGCGATCGCGAACGTCGGCCGCCGCATCCAGGAGGCCATCGACTCCGGCGAGCTGCCCGCCGACACGGACGCCGCGGAGCTCGCGAGCTTCTACGCCGCCGTCTACCAGGGCATGTCGATGCAGGCCAAGGACGGCGCGACGCGCGAGGGCCTGCTGCGCACGGTGCGCACCGCGATGCGTGCGTGGCCGGCCTGAGTCCGGCGGCCCCCCAAGTTTGAACCGCCGCGAGCTCCCCCAAACCGGGGAGCTAACGAGTCCTTGCGTCGCTTTGCCGCCGCCTTCTCCCTAACTCAGGGGAATCGGGCGCGGGCGCTCTTGAGCAGAATTGGCACCGGCTTCCCGAACCGATCACTTCTCACTCAAGGACACGCTCCATGACCTTCACCAAGTCCCTGGTCGCCATCGCGATCGCTTCCGTCGGCGGCGCAGCCTTCGCCGCTCCGACCACCTACACCGGATACGACAACAGCGTCTCCGCGATCGGCGCGAACGCCGCCGCCGCGGCCGCCAGCTTCAACAGCGCGGCGCCCGGCACCTCCGTGATCGACTTCGAGTCGGCCGTGCCGGCGGGCGTCTCGATCTCCGGTGGCAGCATCACCAACAACTCCGGCTGCGGCGCGCTGTGCGGCTTCAACACCACGTCGGGCGGCCAGAACTTCCTGCTGCTGTTCGGCGGCAGCGCCACCTTCACGTTCGCGACGCCGGTCAACGCGTTCGGCTTCTACGTGAGCGGCCTGCAGACCGACCTGGTCCCGACCGAGACGCTGACCTTCAGCGACGGCTCCTCGCAAACCATCAACATCGGGCCGTCCACCGGTGGCGGCGACGGCTTCGTCGGCTTCACCGACCTGTCGGGCGTCAGCAGCGTGACCTACAACGCGACCAACGACATCGTCGCGATCGACGACGTTCGCTACGGCGCGCTGTCGGCCGTGCCGGAACCCGCCAGCTTCGCGCTGTTCGGCGCCGGCCTGCTGGGCCTGGGCCTGGCGCGTCGCCGCCGCGGCTGAACGCCCGGCCGGGCGCCCGCGCCCGCTCCCGACGAGGCCCGCTCCGGCGGGCCTTTTCCATGGGCGCGACGCCCGCGCGTCAGGGCTTCGCGTCGACGAAGCGCTGCTGCGCCTCCGAGTAGCGCGCCCCCTCGATGCGGATCGCCTCCGCCGCGGAATCGATCTCCTGCACGTCGGACGGCGTCAGCTCGAGATCGGCGGCGGCAAGGTTCTCCTCCAGCCGGTTCAGCTTGGTCGTGCCCGGGATCGGCACGATCCACGGCTTGCGCGCGAGGACCCACGCCAGCGCCACCTGGGCCGGCGTGGCGCCCAGGCGCGAAGCGGTCGCCTTCAGCAGCTCGACCAGCGCCGCGTTGGCCTTGCGCGCCTCGGGCGTGAAGCGCGGCAGCGAGGCGCGGAAGTCGCTCGCCTGCAACGGCGTCGTCTCGTCCATCTTGCCGGTGAGGTAACCGCGCCCGAGCGGGCTGAACGGCACGAGGCCGATGCCCAGTTCCTCCAGCACAGGCAGGATGGTGCCCTCCAGGTCGCGCAGCCACAGCGAGTATTCGCTCTGCAAGGCCGCCACCGGTTGCACGGCGTGGGCGCGGCGGATGGTCGCGGCATCGGACTCCGACAGCCCGAAATGGCGGACCTTGCCCTCGCGGATCAGGTCCTTCACGGTGCCGGCGACGTCCTCGACGGGCACCTTCGGGTCGGGCCGGTGCTGGTAGAAGAGGTCGATCGCGTCCGTGCGCAGGCGCTTGAGGGAGGCCTCGCAGACCGCGCGGATGCGCTCGGGCCGGCTGTCGACGCCTGGCATCCTGTCGACATCGAAGCCGAACTTGGTCGCGATGACGACACGCTCGCGCACCGGCGCCAGCGCCTCGCCCAGCAGCTCCTCGTTCGTGTAAGGGCCGTAGATCTCGGCGGTGTCGAAGAAGGTGACGCCCAGGTCGACCGCCTGTCGCAGCAACGCGACCATTTCGGCGCGATCGGGCATCGGGAAATAGGCGTGGGTCATGCCCATGCAACCCAGGCCGAGGGCCGAGACCTGCAGGCCGCTGCGGCCGAGGGAACGCGTCTTCATGCGAGGCTCCTGTCGTCGTGGGACGGGCGCGCCGGGCGTCCGCCGAAGGCGTCGAGGGTGGACGAAAAAGGGAAAGCCCGCGCGTGGCGGGCTTCTCCTTCCGGACATCGCGCGAAAGGACGCGACGACGGTGCTGCTGCGAGCACAGGGTGACGGGTTCCCCTCGTTCCGCCCAATGTTGCGGCCGGTTGCGTGCTTGCGATGGAAGAAATTATGGGCAGCGGCCAGGGCGTGCGATGTAGGACGATCTGCCGTTTTCGTGCCTGCCGCGTGACGGTTCGATGACGAAGGTCTCACGCCGCCGGCGCGCGGTGCTCGCGCAGCGCCGCGATCGCGCGCGCGTAGTCTCCGGAGCCGAAGACGGCCGAGCCGGCGACCAGCGCATCCGCTCCCGCCTCGACCGCCTGCCACGCGTTGCCGCCGTTCTGCCCGCCGTCGACCTCGATGTACGGATTGAGCCCGCGCGCGTCGCACATGCGGCGCAGCGCGGTGATCTTGGGCAGCGTCTCGGGCAGGAAGCGCTGGCCGCCGAAGCCCGGATTCACCGTCATCACGAGGACGACGTCGACGAGATGCAGCACGTGCTCGACGAAGGCCACCGGACTCGCGGGATCGAGCACCACGCCGGCCTTGCGACCCTGCTCCCGGATGCGCGAGAGCACGCGGTGCAGGTGGATCGTCGAGGCCGGCTCGCTCTGCACCAGCAGGTGGTCGGCCCCGGCCGCGATGAAGTCGTCGATCATGCGCTCGGGCTCGACGATCATCAGGTGCACGTTCAGCGGCTTGGTGGTCGCGCGCCGGATCGCCTCGACGACCACCGGCCCGATCGTGATGTTGGGAACGAAGCGCCCGTCCATCACGTCGACGTGGATCCAGTCGGCGCCGGCGGCATCGACCGCGCGCACCTCGTCGGCGAGGCGGCCGAAGTCCGCGGACAGGATGGACGGCGCGACGACCAGCGGGTTCATCGTCAGGCCGCGGCGAGTTCGCGCACCTTGCGCTCGAGGCCGGCGACCAGCGCGTTCCATGACTTCACGAACGCGTCCGCGCCTTCGCGCTGCAGGCGCAGCGCCAGCGCCTCGAGGTCGACGCCCTCGCGCCGGAACTCGTCGAGCACCGCCGCCGCGTGGCCGCCGTCCTCGGGCAGCGGCGCGCCGACCACGCCCCGCTCGGCGAAGGCCTCGAGCGTCTTGTCGGGCATCGTGTCGATCGTGTCGGGCGCGGCCAGGCCCTCGACGTACAGCGTCGGCGAGGCGTCCTTGTCCTTGGTGCCGGTGCTCGCGAACAGCAGGCGCTGCGGATGCGCGCCCGCCTCGGCCAGGCGCTGCCAGCGGCCCGATGCGAGTACCTCGCGGTAGGCGCGGTAGCAGTCCATCCCGATCGCGACGCCGAGCCGGTTGCGGTACTGGGCGGCCACCTGGTCCTGCACCGCGACGTCCCAGCGGCTGACGAACAGCGAGGCCACGGACTCGACCACCGCGGACTTGCCGTCGTCGAGCCGGCGCTCGAGGCCGCGCATGTAGGCGTCGGCGGCCGCCAGGTACTGGTCGCGCGAGAACAGCAGGGTCACGTTGACCGGCACGCCCTTGTAGGTCGATTCCTCGATGGCCGCGAGGCCCTCGGGCGTGCCGGGGATCTTGATGAACAGGTTCTCGCGCGCGGCCTGCGCGTGCAGGCTGGCCGCGGCCTGGATGCTGCCGCGCGTGTCGCGGGCGAGCGTCGGCGAGAGCTCCAGCGACACCCAGCCGTCGATGCCCCCGGTGGCTTCCCATGTCGGCCGGAACAGGTCGGCGGCGGCGCGCAGGTCCTCGAGCGCGAGCTGGAAGAAGAGTTCCTCCGTCGAGCGGCCGTCGCGCGCGCAGCGGGCGATCGCGTCGTCGTAGGCGTGGCCCTGGCCCATCGCCTTCTCGAAGATCGTCGGGTTCGAGGTCAGGCCGGTGATCGAGAACTCGTCGATCAGCCGCCGCAGGTGGCCGCTGTGCAGGCCTTCGCGGCTGATGTTGTCGATCCACAGGCTCTGTCCGAGGTCATGCAGCTGTCGGGTGATTCGGTTCATGGCGGGCTCCAGGTGCTCCGGCCAGGGCGGCAATATTCATGCGCGCAAGCTCGCCGATGCGCTCGACGACGACGTCGGGCAGCGGACGGCGGGCGAGCTCGGAGGGGTCGTCCGCGTAGTGCCCCTGGCGCGGGCAGACGGTCGTCACGCCGTCGCCCCAGGCGTCCTTGACCTGGGCGAGGATGCGCCGCTTGTCGTCGACCAGCACGTAGCGGCGCGCCGGATAGGTGCGTCGCACTTCGTCGAGCATGCGCTCCTTGTGGACGTAGACCAGCACGCGTCCGCGCACGGCGTCCCACAGGCCCGAGCGCTCGATCTTGCGCGGCTGGAAGACCACGTCGCCGTCCGACAGGATCACCGTCGGGCCGTGGCGGGCGAGCGTCTCGAGCAGCTCGAACACGCCGGGGTAGACGCGGTCGCGGAACGGGTAGTCGACGAGGAAGCCCGACATCCGCAGCAGCGCCTGGGCGTCGGCGCCGTGGCCTTCCACCTCGTGCCGGTAGCGCTGCAGCGCGCCGAGGTAGTCGACGTAGCCGAGCTCGTCGCGCAGTTGTTCGAACAGCGCCCAGTAGCGGTCGGCGCAGGCGGCGCCGAAGGTCGCCGCGAGGTGCTCGCGCAGGTCAGCGACGATGCGGTCGTTGTCCAGCAGGGTGTTGTCGACATCGAGCAGGAAGACGACGTCATCGGCAGGGACGGTCACGGCGGCGCGCTTTCGTGGGGGGTGGACGGGCCGCGGCACGGCGCCGCGTGCGGGCCGGCTGATTGCCGGAGCCTCGCCGCCGG
>DASVLN010000530.1:0-2223 GCA_036384855.1 Burkholderiaceae bacterium
CTGTCGCCGCCCCTGGAGGCGCGCCAAGCGCCGGCGCCGGCGCCGGCGCCGCTGGCGGCACGGCTGCCGCGCGGGACGATGTTCATGTATGGCCGCGAGGACGACCTCGCGCGCCTGGCGGCCGCCCTGCACGAGCGTCGCTTCGTCACGCTGACGGGCATCGGCGGCGTGGGCAAGTCGCACCTCGCCCAGCACCTGCTGCACGAGCGGGCATCCGCGTACGAACAGGGCGCCGTGTGGGTGGAGCTGGCCCAGCTGTTCGCGCCCGAGCTGGTGATCGACACCGTCGCGGCCGGCGTCGGCATCGCGGTGGGCGGGATCGACCCGCTGGGCGACCTGGTCGCGGGGCTGCGCGGGCGCGAGCTGCTGCTGGGCATCGACAACGCCGAGCACCTGGCCGACGAGGTCGCTCGCGTCGTGGGTGCCATCGCCGCCGGCGCCCCGCGGGTGACGCTGCTGGTCACGAGCCAGGCACCGCTGCGCCTGCCGCGCGAGCACGTGCTGCGGCTGGCGCCGCTCGCCCTGCCCCCGGCGGACGCCTCGGTCGCGCAAGCCATGCGCCACGGCGCCGTCGAGCTGTTCGTGCGCCGCGCGCAGGAGACGGACATGCGCTTCTCGCTGCAGGCGCACAACGTGGCCGCGGTGATCGACATCTGCCGCCGCGTCGACGGCCTGCCGCTCGCCCTGGAGCTGGCGGCGGCGCGCACCCCGCTGCTGCGGCTGGCCGGCCTGACGGCCATGCTGTCGGATCCGCTGCGCCTGCTGACGGCCACGACCAAGCGCCCGCACGATCCGCGCCATCGCGCGCTGCGCATCACGCTGGAATGGAGCCACGACCTGCTCGGCCCGCGCGAGAAGAAGGCCTTCCGCCGCCTCGCCGCGTTCGTGGGCAGTTGCTCGCTGGCGCTCGCATGCGAGGTGTTGCGCGACGCCGCGCCGGAGCCCCGGGGCGATCCCGCCGAAGGCATCCCCGACACCTGGGCGGCGCTGGAGGCGCTCAACGAGCTGACGGAGCGCTCGCTGGTCGAGGCCGACGAAAGCGACCCGCCGCGCTACCGGCTGCTCGAGACCTCGCGCGCGTTCGCCAACGAACGCCTGGAGGCCGCCGGCGAGTCGGAGGCGATGCGCGGGCGCCATGCGCGCGCCGTCGCCGCCAGCTTCGCCGCGATCGACGAGGCGATCGCATCGGGCGAGCTCACCCGCGACCACGCCGTCGACCAGGTCTGGCCCGACATCGCCAATGCGCGGGCGGCGATCGAGTGGTCGCTGGTCAACGAACCGCCGCTCGCGCTGACCATCGTGCCGGTGATCGAGGACCTGTTCAAGTCGATCCTGTTCCCCGACGTGCGGCGGATGTGGAACGCCACGCTGCCGCTGCTGGACGACCGCCTGCCGCCGCGGCTGCGCGCGCGCTGGGCGCTCGGCTACGCCCACTTCTGGACCAACCGCGACCTCGCGCTGACGCTGGAGTGGTCCGGCATCGCCTACGACCTGTACAGCCGCGACGACAGCGGCGCCGACAACCTGCCGCGCACGCTGCGCGCGCTGTACCTGCGCGTCACGGCGACGGCGCGCTCCGGCGGCGACACCACCGCCGACCTGGCGCGCCTGCGCGCGATCGACTGCAGCCGGCGCCCGGTCGCGATGCGCTACCTGCAGGTCTTCGCGGAGGGCGTCCTGCACGCGCTGAAGGGCAACTTCCCCGAGGCGCTCGCCTATTACGGACGCGCCCTGCCGCTGGCGCAGATGGTCGGCGACCGCGAGCTCTACTTCGCGCTGATGCTCAACACCATCGACATGGAGATCGCCATCGGCCGCCTGGACGACGCGATCCGCAAGGGCCAGGAGCTGGTCGCCGGCCTGCGCGGGACGCGCTTCCTGGAGCTGACGACGATCGCGCTGAACAACCTCGCCGCGGCCCTGATCGCGAAGGGCTCGCTGGCCGAGGCGCGTCAGGTCATCGAGCAGGGCCTGCCGATGGCCGACGACCACTCGCTGACCGCGGAGTGGGCGGACCACCTCGCCTGGTTCTCGGCCCAGGAAGGCCGCTACTACGACGCCGCGCACCTGCTCGGCTACGGCGACCTGCGCTACGAACAGCGCGGATCGATCCGCTCCAACATCGAGGCGAACGCCGCCAGGCAGGCCGAGGCGCTGGCCCGCCAGGCGTTCGGCGACGCGGCCTTCGAGAGCGAGCGCGCCTTCGGTCGCACGCTGCCGGAC
>DASVLN010000531.1:0-3270 GCA_036384855.1 Burkholderiaceae bacterium
CGTCGGGCGCGGCGCCTCGGCGACCGCCGGGCTCGCGGCGACGCCGGTGAGCGCCATGAACAGGAACGGGAGCATCTGACGGGGACGGGGCGGGTTGCCGCGAGTCGGGGGCACCATTCTCGCCGCAGGCGTCCGGCAGCCTGGGCGCCGCAAGCGGCGACCGTGCGCGGGCCCGGGCCTGTCAGATATCTTGTGCGTGGGGCGCGCAGTCGCCGCCGGAGAACACCTCGATCGCATTACGCCCGTGCTTCTTGGCGCGGAACATCGCCTCGTCGCCGAAGCGCAGGAGGTCTTGCGACGCTTCGGCCTGGTCGGGGTACATCGCCACGCCGATGCTGCAGGAGATCTGCAGCGTGACGCCGTCCGCCATGGCGAAGGGCCGCTCCATCTCCCGCCGGATCTTCTCGGCCGCGACCACGGCGTCCTCCACCCGGGCGGTGTCAGGCAGCAGCACCACGAACTCGTCGCCGCCGATGCGCGCGGCGGTGTCGGACTCGCGAAGGGCGGCGCGCATGCGGCCGGCGATCTGCTGCAGCAACCAGTCGCCCGCGTCGTGGCCTTGCTGGTCGTTGACCTGCTTGAACTTGTCCAGGTCGATGAACAGCACCGACACCTTGGCGCCGCGACGGCGCGCGCTGGCCAGCGCCTGCTCCATGCGATCCTCGAGCAGGCGGCGGTTCGGAAGGCCGGTCAGGCGGTCGTAGTAGGCCATCTGGCGGATCGCCTCCTCGGCCGCACGGCGCGCGACGCTGTTGTCGCGCAGCACGCCGATGGCGCCCAGCATGTCAGCCACTTCGTCGCGGTGGCGCGGCGTCGGCACATGGACGTCGAGCTGCCCCTGCGCGATGGTCACGATGAGCGCGGTCGTCCGCGCCAAGGGGCGGATCACGCGCCGGTGCAGCAGCCACAAGGTCAGCGCGAGCAGGCCGAGCGTCAGCACGGCGCCGGAGGCGGTCAGCAGCGCGGCGTCGCGAGCGTGCGCGAGCCCCCGCCTGGCGTGATCCGTGGCGTCCGCCATCAGGACGTCGCGCACGGCGATGATCGGATCCATGTCCGGCACGTAGCGCGCGGCGAACTGCGCGGTGTCGACGTCGTACTGGGCGTCGCGCATGCCGATGTCGGTCTGCGCCTCCACGAACGGGATCGCACGGCCGAAGTAGCGGGCCTGCATGTCGTCGATGGCGGCCTGCGCGGGCGGGAGCGATCCGGCGGCGGCCGCGAATGCCGAGAGCTGCTGGCGCAGCTGTTCGATGCGTCCGCGCATCTGGTCGATGGCCGCGCGCTCTTGCGTGCTCAGCCGCCGCCGCAGGGTCAGCGATCCGGTGAACAGCGAGCCGAGGCGTCCGGCGTACTCGCGCAACATGGCCGCCTGCCGCGCCGCGACCAGCGAATTGGCGGCGACGGGAAAGGTGGCCGACGCATCGTTCGTCAGGCGGATCGTCGCCGGCGTCAGGTCGTCGACGACCTCGATCATCTGGTTGACGGCCTCGCGGATCTCGGCCGGCGTGCGCGCGGCGCGTGGTTTGCGGGCTTCGGCATCGACTGCCAGCCGAGCGCGTTCGAGCTGCTGTCGGGCGCGCAGGATCATCGGCTGCACGCGCTCCGTGGCGTCGGAGGCGGTGCCCGGCATGCGGCGCAGGGCGTCGAACGCCGAATCGGTCTTCTGGCGCGCCAGCAGCAGGCGCTGGCGCTTGGCGGGGTCGCCGGGCAGCTCGTCGCCCAGCACGCCGTTTGCGGGGCCGCGTTCCCGCGACGCCATCTCCGCGACCACGAGCAGGGCCTGCAGCTGGCGCATCTCGGCGAGGCCGGCCTGCGCATGGCTCAAGTCGTGCCACGCGTCGTCAACGACGTTGGCGCTCATGGCGACGACGGTGGCGGACAGCGCGCAGCTCAGGACAAGAAAGAGACGTCGAAGTCGCACGTACCGCTACTCAAGACTGTGGATGCCACGGAAAGACGCGGCAGGCCCCGCCTCGAAGGCCGCCTTCCGCTCGCGAGCATCCGCGTTCGTCGCGAGCTCATCATAGGCGCCGAACCCGCGGATTCAACGCAGCGACCTCAACGCGGCGCACGCATTCGTGACGTTTGACGCCGACACGTTTTGCAGGCGCTCGCCGGCTTCTGCGTGCGCCGGCGCAGGTCTGGGCGGTCGCCGTGCCGACGCTTCAGCGGCAGCCGGCAGACGCCTGGCCGCTTGCGATGGAAGTCGTGACGCACGCGCCGTCCCGGTAGCGGCCGCGCTCGAAGACCTCGTCGGTCTCGAAGCACTCGCCGCCGCGGCATTGCGACACGCGCAGGTCGTGCATGCCCTCGTGGACGGAAGGCAGCACGGCCACCTTGTCCGCGGTCGACGTGAACAGCAGCCGCCCGCCCGCGTCGACGAACCAGAAGCGGAACGTGTGGGCGCCGTAGAAGGCGTTCGCGTGCGGCTGCGTGGCGGGTCGGACGAACAGGCCGGGATGTCCGGCGACGGCGAGCTGCACGGGCCGGGCGCGCAGGAACTGGCGGTCGTTGCGCGGCAGGCCGTCGTCGCGGATCGTGTCGTCCAGCTGGCGCCGGTCCTCGGCATCGCCGGCGTGCACGAGCGCCTGTGCCAGCGATTCCTTGACGGTCGCCCAGCCGGCCGTCGAATCCTCCGTGGCGAAGGTGGCGGACGTGGAGGCGGACGCCGCGCCGGCGGCTGCGCCCGCGAGCAGCGCCAGGGTGGCGAGCAGACGGAGCATGCACACCTCACTTGCCCGCCAGCGTGCCGCACGAGTCGCAGGCCGGTCGCGCGGTCGTCATGCGCCGAGTGCCTCGCCTTGCGCCTGCCGCCGGAACCGCCCCGGCGGCACGCCGGCATGCCGCGCGAACGCCCGGTTGAACGCGGCTTCGGACCGATACCCCACCGCCTCGCCGACGGCCGCCGTGTCCATGCCGCCCTGCGCCAGCAAGCGCGCCGCCAGCTCCATCCGCAATCGCGTGAGCATCGCCAGCGGCGCCGTCCGCGCATGCTCGGCGAACAGGCGCGCGAAGCGGGCGCGCGAGAGGTGGCAGCGGTCGGCGAGCGATTCGACCGTCCACGGCGCGGCCGGCTCGTCGAGCATCGCCTTGAGCGCGGGCGCGAGCCGATCGTGGCGCATCAGCCCGAGCACGCCGTCGTGCGCGGGATGCGCGGCCAGGTGCGCGCGCAAGGCGAGCGTGAAGAGCGCGCCGGCGAGTTCGCCGACGAGGGCCGTCGAGCCGGGCTGCGGCTGGGCGACCTCCCGGGCCATCAGCCGGACGAGGCCC
>DASVLN010000532.1:0-2670 GCA_036384855.1 Burkholderiaceae bacterium
CCAGGCGCTCGCCCATCGCGACGCGGTAGCCGGGCTCCTTGCGCCCGCGCCACCAGTAGCGGGCGAGCATCGCCGGCAGCAGCAGCCGCAGCGCCCAGGCGTAGGCCGCGAGCGCGAGGCGCTGCCTGGACGTCATCGGCACGGCGCGGCGGATGCGCGGGACGATCAATGGGCCGCCGAGCCCACCTGCGCATCCGGCTTGACCGCCCGGAGCGCGGCGAGGAAATCGCCCTGGATGCGCTCCAGCGCCTCGGGCGTGTGGCCCTCGAAGCGCAGCACCAGCACCGGCGTCGTGTTGGACGCGCGCACCAGGCCGAAGCCGTCGGGGTATTCGGCCCGCAGGCCGTCGATCGTGAGGATCTCGGCGCCCGGGAACGTCGCCTCGGCCAGCAGGCGCGCGATGACCTGGGGCGGCTCGCCCTCGGCGCACGCCACGTTGAGCTCGGGCGTGCTGAAGCTGGTCGGCAGCTCGTCGAGCACCGCGCTCGGGTCGGCGCTGCGCGAGAGGATCTCCAGCAGCCGCGCGGCCGTGTAGGTCGCGTCGTCGAAGCCGTACCAGCGCTCGCTGAAGAAGATGTGGCCGCTCATCTCGCCGGCGATCGGCGCGCCGGTCTCCTTCAACTTCGCCTTGACCAGCGAGTGGCCCGTCTTCCACATCACCGGCTCGCCGCCGGCCTCGCGGATGGCCACCGGCAGGCGCTGCGAGCACTTGACGTCGTAGATGACCTGGCCGCCCTTGACGCGCGAGAGGATGTCGCGCGCGAACAGCATCAGCTGGCGATCGGGGTAGATCACGTTGCCGCCGCGCGTGACGACGCCCAGGCGGTCGCCGTCGCCGTCGAAGGCCAGGCCCAGCTCGGCGTCCGTCGCGTGCACGGTGCGGATGAGATCGGCGAGGTTCTCCGGCTTGGACGGGTCGGGATGGTGGTTGGGAAAGTTGCCGTCGACGCGGCTGTAGAGGTCGATCACCTCGCAGCCGAGCGCGCGCAAGATGCCCGGGGCGGACGCGCCCGGGATGCCGTTGCCCGAGTCGACGACGATGCGCATGCCGCGCGCGAGCTTGCAGTCGCTCGCGATGCGGTGGGTGTACTCGGCCAGCACGTCCATCCTGCCGGCGCGGCCCTCGCCGATCACGTAGTCCTCGGCCTCCATGCGGCGGCGAAGGCCCTGGATGTCCTCGCCGTAGATCGCCTTGCCGGCGAGCACCATCTTGAAGCCGTTCCAGTCCTTCGGGTTGTGGCTGCCGGTGACCTGGATGCCCGAGCGGCAGCCGTGCGCGCCGCGGGTGGCGGCGACGTAGTACAGCATCGGCGTCGTCACCGGGCCGAGGTCGACGACATCCAGCCCGGTCGACGCCAGGCCGCGGACGAGCGCCGCCGCCAGCGCCGGGCCGGACAGCCGGCCGTCGCGGCCGACGGCGACCGCCCTCTCGCCCAGGCGCAACGCCTCGGTGCCGAACGCGCGGCCGAGATGTTCTGCGAAGGCTTCGTCGAGCGACTCGCCGACGATGCCGCGGATGTCGTAGGCCTTGAAGGCCGATGCTTGGACGTGCATGGGGGTTTCTCGTTCGTGCGGGCCCGGCCGGGCCGCGGTTGGCGGCGATTCTACGGGCCGACCGCCGGCGCCGCGCGCTGGCCGTCCGTCGCGCCGGCCGTCGATCCGTCGCGACCCGCGAATGCCTCGCCGCCGCCTGCCTACACTGGCGCCATGCCCGACGACCGCGCCCCGACCCGCGACGCCCGCCTGCGCCAGTCCTGGATGAACTGGCTGGGCCTCGAACCCGCCGCGGCCGGCTCGGCCTGGGCGCGCATCGGCTGGACCTTCGTCTTCTGCGTCGGCATCGCGGCCGGCTACACGCTGCTGTTCTTCACGACGAACGCGCGCTCGCTCGCGGACTGGCTCTCGCCGCGGCTGTGGCTCGTCATGTATGCCCGCAACCTGGGCATCTCGCTGGTCATCGGCTACCTCATCCAGGGCCTGTTCACGCTGGTGTCCAAGAGCCTCGGGCCAGCGCGGCTGCGCGCCCTGCCCGCCTGGGGCCGGCTCGCCCTGTTCACGCTGCTGCCGCTGGTGGGCACGGCGATCGGCTGGCCGCTCGGCGTGGCGCTGGTGTTCCTCGATGCCCGCATCCTCGCGCGCACGCCGCCCGCGGAGGTGTTCGGCAGCCTCGTGCTCTCGCTGATGATCAGCAGCCTGTTCCTGCTCTACTACACGGTGCGCCTGCGCGAGGCGCTCGCCCGGCGCAGCGCCGCCGACGCCCAGCTGCGCCTGCTGCAGGGCCAGATGGAGCCGCACTTCCTGTTCAATACGCTGGCCAACGTCGTGAGCCTCATCGACGCCGACGCGCCGCGCGCCAAGCGGATGCTGGAGACCTTCACCGACTACCTGCGCGCCTCGCTCGGCAGCCTGCGGCGCGACCAGTCCACGCTGGACGAGGAGCTCGAGCTCGCCACGCGCTTCCTGCTCGTGATGCAGGCGCGCATGGGCGAGCGGCTGCGCTTCGAGATCGACGTCGAGCCGGCGCTGCGCGGCGTGCCGCTGCCGCCGCTGCTGCTGCAGCCGCTCGTGGAGAACGCCGTCAAGCACGGCCTGGAGCCGCAGGTCGACGGCGGCACCGTGCGCGTGAGCGCGCGCCGCGCGGAGGTCGACGGCCGGCCCGTGCTGCGACTC
>DASVLN010000533.1:0-2423 GCA_036384855.1 Burkholderiaceae bacterium
AGGTCCGGCCGTCGCGGCCGCCGAGCCGTCGCGGGCCGCGGACGCCGAAGCCCCGCCGGATGCGCCTGCCCGACCGCGCTCGAAGGGGCCGGAAGACAGCATTCCGCGACTGTCCCACGCCAGCCTTGCACATGAGGGCCGGATAAGGCCCGCGGGCGTGGCCTATTTCACGCTGCGGCGCGATAGCGCGGGCGCCGCGTCGCGAGATGTCGCCGATGCGTCGCCGCCGACGTTTCCCGCGGGCGCGCGCGAAGCGGATCGCCGCCGATGGCGAAGGGCGCCCGCATGGGCCGCCCTTAGAATCGCGCCATGGCAGGCAGCACCTTCGGCGAACTCTTTCGCGTGACCAATTTCGGCGAGTCGCACGGCGTGGCGATCGGCTGCGTGATCGACGGCTGCCCCCCGGGCCTCGCCATCTCGGAGGCCGACATCCAGGTCGAGCTCGACCGACGCCGCCCCGGCACCTCGCGCCACGTCACGCAGCGCAACGAGCCGGACGCCGTGGAGATACTCTCAGGGGTATATGAGGGCCTGACCACCGGCACCCCGATCGCACTCCTGATCCGCAACACGGACCAGCGCAGCAAGGACTACGGCAACATCCTCGACACCTTCCGCCCCGGCCACGCCGACTACACCTACTGGCGCAAGTACGGGCTGCGCGACCCGCGCGGCGGCGGCCGTTCCTCGGCCCGGCTGACGGCGCCCATGGTCGCGGCCGGCGCGGTCGCCCGCAAGTGGCTGAAGGAGCGCCACGGCGTGTCGTTCGTCGGCTGGATGAGCCAGCTCGGCGACATCGCGATCCCCTTCGTCGACGAGGCCGAGATCGCGCGCAACCCGTTCTTCGCGCCGAACGCGCAGATCGTGCCGGCGCTCGAGGCCTGCATGGACGACCTGCGCAAGGCGGGCGACTCCGTCGGCGCGCGCATCGAGTGCGTCGCCCGCGGCATGCCCGCCGGGCTCGGCCAGCCGCTGTTCGACAAGCTCGACGCCGACATCGCCTACGCGATGATGGGCATCAACGCGGTCAAGGGCGTCGAGATCGGCGCCGGCTTCGCGAGCGTCGCCCAGCGCGGCACCGAGCACGGCGACGAGCTCACGCCCGCCGGCTTCGTCGGCAACAACGCCGGCGGCGTGCTGGGCGGGATCTCGACCGGCCAGGACCTGCGCGTCTCGATCGCGATCAAGCCCACCAGCTCGATCCGCACGCCGCGCCGCTCGATCGACCGCGCCGGCGCGCCGGCGACGGTGGAGACGTTCGGCCGCCACGACCCCTGCGTCGGCATCCGCGCGACGCCGATCGTCGAGGCCATGCTCGCCCTGGTCGTGATGGACCACGTGCTGATGCACCGCGCGCAATGCGGCGACGTCGAGCTGCCGGTGCCGCCGATCGCCGCGTCCGCGGGGGCCGCCGGCGCGCCCTGAGCGCGCCCGCTCCGACTCGTCCGGGCGGACTGCAGTTCGTCCCCGCTCGTCCGCACTTCGTCGCAATCGCCGCCTGTCGCCCGCGCGAGGGATCCACACTCCGCGCATTCCGGAGGACACTCCGGGCCACAACGACGACGAGGAAAGAGCAATGCGCAAACGCTGGCTGATAGGGGTGGCGGCGGTGGCGGCGATCGCCGGGGGCGCGGTCGCGCTGAAGACCGGCAAGGCGGGGCTGATGGGCTTCGGCCGCGCCGCGGTCGCCGCCGAGGGCGCCGCCAGCGCGCCCGCCGAGCCGCCGCTGGACTTCACGCCCGCCGAGGCCGCCAGGCCGGTGCTGATGGCGCTGCCCCAGGTCGTCGAGTTCTCGGGGCCGCTCGTCGCCCCCAACACCGCGACCGTGCGCGCCAAGGCCACCGGCACGCTGCTGGCGCTGGACGTGCAGGAGGGGCAGCGCGTGAAGGCGGGCCAGCCGCTGGGGCGCATCGACGTGAGCGAGCTCTCGAGCCGCGTCGCCGAGCGCGCCGCCAATCTCGCGTCGGCGCAGGCGACGCTCGCGCAGGCGCAGCGCACGCACGACTCCAACGTCGGCCTGGCCAACGACAAGTTCATCTCGCCGATCGCCCTCGAGAACTCGCGCACCCAGCTCGATGGCGCGAAGGCCCAGGTGGCGGCCGCGCAGGCGCAGCTGGAGTCGGCGCGCGTCGCGCTGCGCGAGGCCTCGCTGGTGGCGCCCATCGAGGGCATCGTCGCCAAGCGCTACGTCGTCGCGGGCGAGAAGGTCACGACCGAGCAACAGGTCGTCGACATCGTCGACCTGCGCCAGCTCGAGCTCGCGGGCACCGTCGGCACGCAGGACGTCCCGCGCCTGGCTGCCGGCATGCCGGTGGAGCTGCGGGTGGAGGGCGTCGACGCGCCGGTGCATGGCGCGCTCGCCCGCATCGCGCCGCAGGCCGAGGCCGGCACGCGCTCGATCGGCGTCGCGGTGCGCCTGGCCA
>DASVLN010000534.1:0-2755 GCA_036384855.1 Burkholderiaceae bacterium
TCGGCGTCGAACTTCAGGACCTTGGCCGTCAGTTCCTGGCCGACCGTCACCACTTCGCTCGGGTGACGGACGCGGCGCCAGGCCATGTCGGTGATGTGCAGCAGGCCGTCGATGCCGCCGAGGTCGACGAACGCGCCGTACTCGGTGATGTTCTTGACCACGCCATTGACGATCGCGCCTTCGGACAGCGTCTCGAGCAGCTTGGCGCGCTCTTCGCCCATCGAGGCCTCGACCACGGCACGGCGCGACAGCACGACGTTGTTGCGCTTGCGGTCGAGCTTGATGACCTTGAATTCCATGGTCTTGCCCTCGAACGGCGACATGTCCTTGACGGGACGCGTGTCGAGGAGCGAGCCGGGCAGGAAGGCGCGGATGCCGTTGACGAGAACCGTCAGGCCGCCCTTGACCTTGCCGCTGACCGTGCCGGTGACGAACTCGCCCGATTCCAGCGCGTTCTCGAGCGACAGCCACGAGGCGAGGCGCTTGGCCTTGTCGCGCGACAGGATGGTGTCGCCGTAGCCGTTCTCGACGGCGTCGATCGCGACCGCCACGAAGTCGCCGACCTGGACTTCGATCTCGCCCTGGTCGTTCTTGAACTCGTCGATGGGCACGTACGCTTCGCTCTTCAGGCCGGCGTTGACGACGACGAAGCTGTGGTCGATGCGCACCACCTCGGCGGTGATGACTTCGCCGGAGCGCATTTCGCTGCTCTTGAGCGATTCCTCGAACATCGCGGCGAAGGAATCGGGCGCGAAATCGGTGATGGCTTGGGTCTTGGGCATGGTGTTTCCTGGGGCTGGCGGCGCGACGCGAGGGAAAGGTTCGGCGAGGGCCGCGGCAGCGGTGTGCAACCCGGGAAGGTCGCGGTTAGGTTGGACATCCACCGTCCCGATCCGGCCGGGGAGGCCGGGATCGACGGACCGCGCGGCGCCTGCGAGGGTGCCTGGCGGTCCAGACGGTGGGCTGGACTGGCGATGAAAGGTCACATGCGGCGCGCGTTCCAGGCTTCAAGCACGAAGTCGACGCAGGCGTCGATGCTCATGCCGGAGTTGTCGAGCAACACCGCATCCTCGGCCGGCCGGAGCGGGGCGACGGCGCGATTGCGGTCGCGCTCGTCGCGCTGCTGGAGCTCGGCGCGAAGACTGTCGATATTAGCAGAAGCGCCGCGGGCGAGCAATTGCGCGTGCCGGCGCGCGGCGCGCTCGTCGACGCTGGCGGTCAGGAAGACCTTGAGCGCCGCCTGCGGGAACACGACGGTGCCCATGTCGCGGCCGTCGGCAACGAGGCCGGGCAGGCGGCGGAACGCGAGCTGCAGGTCGTGCAGGGCGCGCCGCACGGCCGGGTGGGCGGAGATGCGCGAGGCGAGGTTGCCGGTGGCCTCCAGGCGCAGCGCATCGGTGACGTCCTCGTCGGCGAGGAAGGCGCGGTCGGCCTCGAAGTGCAGGTCGAGCGCCCCGGCCAGTGCCGCGACGGCGGCCTCGTCGTCCGGATCGGCGCCCGCGCGCTGCACGGCGAGCGCGGTCGCGCGATAGAGCGCGCCGGAGTCGAGCAGCGCGTAGCCGAGCGCGTCGGCCACGCGCGACGCGAGCGTGCCCTTGCCGGACGCCGTCGGGCCGTCGATCGCGATGACCGGGATGTCGGCGACCTCGGCGCGCGCGAGCGAGAACAGTGCCTCGAAGTAGTCCGGGAAGGTCTTGGCGACGCACTTCGGGTCGAGGATGCGCACCGGCCGGGCCGGGTTCGCGCCGGCGAGCGGGTTGAACGCCGCCAGCGACAGGCACATCGCCATGCGGTGGTCGTCGTAGGTCTCGACCTCGGCGGCGCGCCAGGCGGCGGGGGGCGAGACCTCGATGAAGTCCGCGCCCTCGACGACCGTCGCGCCGACCTTGCGCAGCTCGGCGGCCATCGCGGCGATGCGGTCGGTCTCCTTGACGCGCCAGCTGGCGATGTTGGTCAGCCGGGTCGCGCCGTCGGCGTACAGCGCCATCACGGCCAGCGTCATCGCGGCGTCGGGGATGTGGTTGCAGTCGAGCGCGATCGCCTGCAGCGGCCACGCGCCGCGGCGTACCTCGAGCCAGCCCGGCCCGCCCTCGACCTGCGCGCCCATCGCGCGCGCCGCCTCGACGAAGCGGATGTCGCCCTGGATCGAATCCAGGCCGACGCCCTCGATGCGCACGGGCGCGTCGACGCCCGCGAGCGCCCCCAGCGCGACGAAGTACGAGGCCGACGAGGCGTCCGCCTCGACATGGATCGCGCCCGGCGAGCGGTAGCGCGAGCCCCGCGGCAGCGTGAAGCGCGCGTAGGGGTTCGCGGCGTCGCGCTCGACGCGGATGCCGAAGCGCGCCAGCAGGTTCAGCGTGATGTCGACGTAGGGCTTGGAGATCAGCTCGCCCTCGACCGCGATCATGACGGCCTCGTCCCCGGTGGCCAGCGGCAGCGCGAGCAGCAGGGCGGTCAGGAACTGGCTCGAGACGTCGCCGCGCACGCGGATCGGCTCGTCGGTGGACAGCGAGCCGGTCGCGCCGTCGCCGACGGCCAGCGGCGGGAAGCCCGGGTTGCCGCGGTACTCGACCGCGCAGCCGAGCTGCACCAGGGCATCGACGAGGTCGCCGATCGGGCGCTCGTGCATGCGCGGCACGCCCGAGAGCTGGAACGCGCCGCCCTGCAGCGTGGCGAGCACCGCCAGCGCCGCCGTCAGCGGCCGCATCGCGGTGCCGGCGTTGCCGAGGAACAGCGCCGCCTCGCGCGCGCGCAG
>DASVLN010000535.1:0-8362 GCA_036384855.1 Burkholderiaceae bacterium
GGCGTCCGCGGCCTCGGCGGCGGCCGGCGCCGCGTCGAGGCCTGCGTCCGGCGCGACGCCGGCGGCCCGGGCCGCGCCGCTCATGCAGCCCGAGCACTGGACGATCACGTTCGCAGATCCGAAGTCCATGGTGCAGGCGGAGTACTGGGTCGGCAACCGCTCGGTGAGCATCCGCCGCACCGACAACGGGGTCGTCGCCATGCTCGCGAACCTGCACAAGGGTGTCGGCATGCCGGTCGGCTGGATCCTGTTGGTGGATACCCTGGCCGGTAGCCTGATCCTGCTGTCGCTGTCGGGGCTGGCGCTGTGGATGCTGACGCGCCGGCGGCGCACGCTGGGCCTGCTCGTGTTCGGCGCCTCGCTCGCGACGGTCGCGGGGCTTGCGCTGTCGCACGTCTGACCTGGCCCCGGCGCCGCGGCGCCACTGTGCTCGGCCGCGGGATTTTGCGCGGCAGCAGCGGCCTTTTCGGGTAACGTCGGCGCCTCGCCCAGGACAGAAGGCCCCGCGTGAGTATCCGGTCCCGACTGCTGCTGCTCGTGTTCGCCGTCTGGCTGCCGGCCCTGGCCGGTTTCGGCGTGCTGGCGCGCTCGACCTACCTGCACGAGACGGAGGCCGCCACCGGCCACCTGCGCGACGCCGCGCGTTCCATCGGCTTCGTGATCGACGGCGAGCTGGACAAGCGTGCCGAGATCGCGCGCGTGCTGGGCTCGTCGCGTGCGCTGGGCGAGGGCGACCTGCAGCGCTTCTACGAGCACGCCAGGCGCGCGACCGAGGGCACCACGAACACCGTGATCCTCGTCGACGAGGCGAGGCAGGTGATCAACACCAAGAAGCCCTACGGCACGCCGCTGCCGGCGCGCGGCTGGATCCCGACGCCGCCGCTCGTGACGGGCGCGCCGGTCGTGACCGACCTGCTCACGAGCCGCGTCGACGGGGCCCCGGTGCTGACGGTGATGGCGCCGGAGCCGGGGGGCTCGCCGCAGCGCTACAACATCGGCATCGCGTTCTCGCCGGACGTGATCCAGAAGACGCTGGAGCAGCAGCAGCTGCCCGCGGGCGCGGTCGTCTCCGTCATCGACGCGCGCTTCCGTACCGTCGCCCGCAGCCGCGACCCGCGCAAGTGGCTGGGCGTGCGCGCGGCGCAGGACACGGTCGACGCGATCGGCCGCGGCGCGTTCGACCGCGTGTTCCAGTCGCAGACGCACGAGGGCGAGCCGACGCTGGCCGTCGTCGAGCGCTCGCCGCGCTACGGCTGGTACGTCGCGGCGGGGCTGCCGCGATCCGCGCTCGACGAGCCGGCCATCCGGGTGACGCTGCAGGCCTTCTCGGCGGCCGGCGCGCTGGCGGTGATCGGGCTCGGGCTGGCGCTGTACGCCGCGCGCAAGATCGGCCAGCCGGTGCTGGCGCTGAGCGACGCTGCCGCCGAGCTGGGCCGTGACCGCGTGCCGGCGCCCCTGCGCACCGGGCTTTCCGAGGCCGACCAGGTCGGCGCGGCGCTGCACGAGGCCGGCGTGCGCTCGGCGCGCGCGACGGAAGTGCTCGAGCACCGCGTGGCCGAGGCGATCCGGCAGACGCAGGAGGCGCAGACGCGCTTGCTCGACGGCCAGAAGCACGAGGCGATCGGCCGCCTCACCGGCGGCCTCGCGCACGACCTGAACAACTTCCTGCAGACGATGAGCACGGGCCTGCAGGTGCTCGACCGCCTGGTCAAGGACGAGGGCGGCCGGCGGGTGATCGAGGCGAGCACGCGCGCGCTGAACAAGGCGGCGACCCTGGTGCGGCAGATGCTCGCGTTCGGGCGCTCGCAGCCGCTGAATCCCCAGGCGATCGACCTGCACGACTTCGTCCTGCGCTGCGAGGACCTGATGGGGCGCGCGGTCGGCGGCCGCGTGCGCCTGGTCGCCGACATCGAGCCCGGCCTGCCGCCGCTGCGCGCCGACCCGACGCAGCTGGAGCTGGCGCTGTTGAACCTCGTCTTCAACGCCCGCGACGCGATGCCCGACGGCGGCACGGTGACCATCCGCGGCCGGCTGGCCAGCGCGACCCAGACCGCCGCGCTCGCGCCGGGGCGCTACCTCGCCGTCGACGTCGCCGATACCGGCGGAGGCATGGAGCCCGAGGTGCTGCAGCGCGTCTTCGAGCCGTACTTCACGACCAAGCCGGTGGGCGTGGGCAGCGGGCTCGGCCTGCCGCAGGTGCGCGCGTTCGCAGTGCAGTCGGGCGGCGCCGCGACCATCGGCAGCGAGCGCGGCGTCGGCACGACGGTGTCCATCCTGCTGCCGGTGTCGGACGAGCCGGTCGACAGCCGTCCCGCGGCGCTCGCCGGCCACGAGAGCTTCGCGCCGCTGCGGGTGCTGTTCGTCGAGGACGACCTGCTGGTGTCCTCGGTGGTCGTGCCGGCGCTGCGGGCGGCCGGGCACTCGGTCAAGCACTGCCTGACCGGCGAGGCCGCGCTGCGCGCGCTGCAGGACGGCCAGCTCCACGACGTCGTCTTCACGGACGTGGTGATGCCCGGCTCCGTCAGCGGCCTCGACCTCGCCGCCTGGTGCCAGGCCAACATGCCCGGCATGGCGGTGATCGTGGCCACCGGCTACACGACGCAGCACATCGACCCGGGCATCAAGGTGCTTTCCAAGCCGTACTCGATGGAGGACCTGCTCGCCGAGCTGCAGGTCGCCGCCCGCCTCGCCAAGAGTTGAGGCGGTCCGGTCCGCTGGGACGCCACGCATCGCGCCGGGCGCCTCGATTGCCTCGGCCCGCGGCACATCATCACGGGGACAGCAGGAATGACCGAGGTTCGCAAGGGCCAGGCGCCGGGGCACGTCGACCGCGCGGAGTTCGGCCGCCGCTGGCGCGACTCGTTCTTCGACCCGGCCTTCGACGGCGAGCGCGACGCGATCGCGCGCCTCGAGCAGATCGCCTGGGAGGCCTACGAGGCCGGCCGCAAGGCACCGGTCACGCGCAAGGCCGGCGCGGGATTCGCCGATCCCGACTACGACCTGTCCGTCGAATGGCTCGCCGCGCGCGACGCGATCGAGACCGCGCGCGCGGAGAACGCCGACCCTGCGCAGCCGTCGCGCGTGCTCCTCGTGATCGGCTCTCCGCGCAACGACGGCAGCTGCCCGGGCGAGGTCTCCAAGAGCTTCCGCCTCGCGCGCTGGATGCAGGAGGAAGTCGAAGGGCAGGGCATCGAGGTCGACGTGCTCGACCTGAGCCTGCTGACCTCGGAATACGGCCGCCGCATCCATCCGTGCAAGGGCTGCGTGTCGACCGCGATGCCGCTGTGCCACTGGCCCTGCAGCTGCTACCCGAACCACGCGCTCGCCCAGACCGGCGACTGGATGAACGAGCTCTACCCGCGCTGGGTGCGCGCGCACGGCGTGATCGTCGTCTCGCCGGTGCACTGGTACATGGCGCCGACCGTGCTCAAGGCGATGATGGATCGCCTCGTGTGCGCCGACGGCGGCAATCCGGACCCGACCTCGACCCAGGGCAAGAAGGCCGAGCTCGCCAAGGCGATCGAGGCCGGCGGCTGGGACTTCCCGCAGCACCTCGCCGGTCGCGTCTACGGGTTGATGATGCATGGCGACGTCGCGGGCATCGAGGGCTCGCGGCGCGCGCTCTCGGACTGGCTCGACTGGATGGGCCTCGTCGACGCGGGCTTCGTCGCCCAGCTCGATCGCTACGTCGGCTACTACGAGCCCTACGAGTCGAGCCACGAGGCGCTCGACCGCGACCTCCCCGTCCAGCGGGAGGCGCGCAACGTCGCGCTCGCCGTCGCCCACGCGGTGCGGTGCCTGCGCAGCGGGCAGCTGATCCCGGTGCAGCCCAAGACCCGCCGCGTGCGGCCGAAGTGAGCGGAGTGGCCACAGGACGACAGCGCCATGGCGCGTCGTCCGACAGGCGCGGGCTTCCCGATTGCATGGTGCAGTGCAAGACAGGCACCGGAGCACGCACATGGACTACCTGCAGATCGCCCCCTTCGCCGCCGAGCCGAGCTTCGAGCTCCGCTTCGTCCCGCTGTTCGGCGCGCACCCCCCGCTCGCGTTCGACTGCGGCCCCGACGGCGCGGTCGACATCGACGGGCTGAGCGAGCCCGCGCGGCGCGACTACCTGTTCGCGCACATGCTGGTCGGCCGCGACTACGCCTCGCCGACCGTCCGCCGCGTCCTGCGGGCGCGCGCATCCGGCGCGGCGCGCTGAAGCGTCGCCCCGCGCGCCGGCGACCGCGTGCCGGCGGGCGTCGCGCGCCGGCATTCGGCGCAGCGGCCGTAGAGCGTGATCTCGTGGCGGTCGACGCTGAAGCCCGGCGGGGCGAGCGCCGCGAGGTCGCCGGGGCAGCGATGCACGTCGAACACGCGCTGGCAGGCGTCGCAGCGGAAGTGGTGGTGGTGGTCGTGGTGCGCGATCTCGTAGCGCGCGACCTCGCCCGGCAGCGTCACCACCTGCACGGTGCCTTCGTCGAGCAGCGCCTTCAGGTTGCGGTAGACCGTCGCGATGCCCAGCGCCGCGACCTCGCCGCGCGCGGCCTCCAGCACTTCCGCGGGCGACAGCGGCCGGCCGGCCTCGGCGATCGCCCGGCGGATGGCGGCGTTCTGGCGGGTGGAGCGTTCCATGGTGGGGCGGGCAGGGCGACATGCCCACCCCGTCATTGTGGCACGGTCGGGATGATATTGAGGATGCATTATCATTAACGAATGGTCATCGCCCTGTCGCCCGTCGCGTTCACGGCCGCCGCCGTCGTCTCGACGCTGGCCGGCGGGGCGATGGCGCTGCGCTTCCGCGACCGCCTGCACTACCTGCTCGGCTTCACGGCGGGCGTGCTGCTGGGCGTCGTCGCGTTCGACCTGCTGCCGGAGATCTTCGAGCTGGCGCACCGCCATGCCTTCGAGCCGACCCCGGCGATGGTCGCACTGGTCGTCGGCTTCCTGCTGTTCCACGGGCTCGAGAAGTTCGTGCTCGTGCATCCGGCGCAGGAAGAGCACTACTCGCACCATCACCACCCGCAGGCGGGCGTGGCGTCGGCGCTGGTGCTGGCGGCGCACAGCTTCATGGACGGCGTGGCGATCGGCATCGGCTTCCAGGTCTCGCCGGCGGTGGGGCTGACGGTGGCGGTCGCGGTCGTCGCGCACGACTTCTCCGACGGCCTGAACACGGTCAGCCTCATGCTGCGCCACCACAACACGACCCGCCGCGCCGTGGCGATGCTCGCGCTGGATGCGCTCGCGCCGATGGCCGGCGTGGCCTCGACGCTCGCCTTCACCATCCCGCCGCTGCAGCTGATGGCCTACCTCGGCTTCTTCGCCGGCTTCCTGCTGTACATCGGCGTCTCCGACATCCTGCCCGAGGCGCACTCACGTGCCGGCCCGGGCGTCGCGCTGCGGCTGATCGCGCTGACCTGCTGCGGCGCGGCCTTCGTCTACGGCGTCGTGAGGTTCGGGCCCTGAGCCTGGCGTCGCGCCGCGTGACGCGCGGGCGCCACAGCCGAGGTAAAGATGTGTCGCCGTGCGGCGTGGATCCGCGCGCCGGCTTGCGCCAGTCTTTCATGTCGGGTTCGATACAAACGCCGGAAATCGTGTCGATTCCGCCGTCGTTTCCGGGCCGTGCACGAGGCGGCGGGCGGCTATCGTCCTCGTGGCCCGAGCCCCTTGCCGGTCGCGCTTCGGATTCCTTCACGCGCGCGCCGCAACTTCTCCGGCTCGATATAGGGGTTCATTTCCGCCGCTAATTGCCGATTCCGCCCGCGCCCGACTCCCTACGATTCGAGCATCCGAATCAAGGAGTCGCTCCATGTCTCTCATCCAGTCTTCCAGCACGACGCTCTCGTCGCCCTTCGCGACGATGACCGCCACGAGCAGCAAGGCTGCGCATGGCGAGCGCGCGGAACGCGAAGGTCCCGTCCAGTCGGCGGCGCATGACGCCGCCGGCGCCATCGGTGCCGCGGCGAGCGCCACGGTCTCGTTCAGCGACAAGGCGCTGCAGGCGCTCGAGGACGCCGGCGGCTACGTCGCCGATGCCGTCGAGACGGGCGCCAGGGAAGTGGGCCACGCCGCCGAATTCGTCTACGACACCGCCAAGCAGGGTCTGGGCGAGGTCGTCGTGGGCGCGGGCGACGCGGTCGCCGAAGGCTACAAGGTCGCCAAGGCCGGCATCGAGGATGCGGGCGAGGAAGCCTGGAAGCTCGCCAAGGCGGGCGTCAACGGCGCGATCGAGGTCGCCGGCGACGGCCTGAAGGCCCTGGCCAATGGCGTCACCGAGGTCGAGAACCTCGCCTCCGAGGGCTGGAACAACGTCACCGCCGGCGTCCACCGCATGACCACCGCCGCCAGCACGATCGGCAGCGACGCCTACACGATGGCCAGCAAGGCCAGCGACATCGCGCTGACCGTCGGCTCGACGGTCGGCAGCGCCGCCGGGACGGTGCTCAACGGCGTCGAGGACGTCGCCGGCACCGCCGCCAGCTACGCGACGCTGGGCGTCGCCGCGGGCGGCAAGATCGTCAGCGCCTGGATCTGAGGATCCGACGCCCGCGCCGTCCCTCGCCGTCTCCGTCCCTGCCTCGCATCGAAAGTCCCATGCGCCACGCCCTCGCCCTGATCGCGGCTGCCGTCGTCGTCCTGCCCGGTTGCTCCGTCCTCAGTCCCACGCCGGTGATCGAGCTGGTCAAGGCCGGCGGCGCGGCGGCGGCCAGCGCCATCGCGCACGGCCCGAGCAGCGCGAAGAACACGGTCTACCACGAGCACAAGTCCCTCGACGCGGTCTGCGTCGAGTACAACCCGCAGACGCCCGACCCCGACATCGTCCCCGCCCTGCAGGCGGAACTGAAGGTCCACGAGGTCGACAGCCGCGTCTTCGAATCCGGCGGCACGCCCGACTCCTGCCACTTCGTGCTCAGCTACACCGCCGACATCGAGTGGGGCACGCCGCCGCTCGCCTCGGGCTACAAGTCCTACATCCGCGACGCCACGCTGACGCTGCGCGACGACCAGGGCAAGGTGCTCGCGAGCAGCGCCTACTCGCTGGACGGCGCGTTCCAGATGGGCAAGTGGTCGCCGAGCCGAAGCAAGCTCGCCCCCGTCGTCACCGCGCTGGTCACCGGCTTCGACCGCTGAGCCCTCGCGCCACCGCCTTCCTCCGCCTTCGAACCAATCCACTGGGTGCCTGCCGTGTCCGCTGTCCAAACCTTCGTCCGCTCGTCCTGCATCGCCGCCGCCGTCGGCGCGGCGCTGGCGGGATGTTCCTCGCCCTCGCCGCTGGTGCAGGGCCCGGTGGCCGTGCGGCCGGTGCCGCAGCCCTCGTACGTGGAGCACGCGGCCACGGGCGGCATCTACCGCGCCAACATGAACAACGTCTCGCTGTTCTCCGACCAGCGCAAGCCCCAGGCCATCGGCGACACGATCAAGATCGACATCTCCGAGAACCTGAACGCGACCAACAAGATGAACAGCGTCAACAGCCGCGCGAACTCGGTGTCGTCCAAGGGCCCCGGCACGAGCTCCGACGGCCTGGGCTCGCTGCTCAAGGGCCTGGCCAACATGAACGTCACGGCCTCGGGCAGCGACGCGTTCACCGGCAAGGGCGACTCGCAGAACCAGACGCAGTTCACCGGCCGCATCTCGGCCTTCGTCATCAACGTCCAGGCCAACGGCAACCTCGTGGTGGCCGGCGAGCGCAACATCGCCTTCAACGGCACGACCAACACGCTGCGCTTCTCGGGCGTGGTCAACCCGATCGACATCAAGGCCGGCGGCATCGTGGCCTCGGGCGACGTCGCGGACGCGAAGCTGGAGCTCGTGGGCTCGGGCGGCAACCAGGATGCGGCGCAGCGCGGCTGGCTGCAGAAGCTGCTCACCGACGGCCTGTCCGTCTGGTGATGCGAGCGGGCCTCGGCCCGCATGTTTCCGGCTCGTGAACGGCGGCGCGGCCCGGGCCCCGTCGCCGTCGTCCAAGGCGAGCGACAAGCCCGCGATCGGCCCGCCCCTGCGCAATGACAGCGCAAGACTGCCGGGCTATCCTGCGGCCGCAAGAACGACCCTTGCCCGCCCGCCGCATGATCACCTGCCTCATCGTCGACGACGACCCCGTCCTGCGCGAGCTCGTCGGCGACCACCTGACCCGCTACGGCCTGCAGGCCCGCCTCGCCGACTCCGCGGCCGCCATGCGCGAGGAACTGGAGCGGGGCGGCATCGACATCATCCTGCTCGACCTCATGCTGCCCGACGGGGACGGCATCGAGCTGTGCCGCGACCTGCGCACGACCTCGAAGATGCCCGTCATCATGCTGACCGCGCAAGGCGACCCGATCAGCCGCGTGCTGGGGCTCGAGATGGGCGCCGACGACTACGTCGCCAAGCCGTTCGA
>DASVLN010000536.1:0-1954 GCA_036384855.1 Burkholderiaceae bacterium
CGTTCACCAGCGCCAGGCTCGCGGGTGGCCGCCGCATCCAGGTGCCGCCGCACAGGATCGCCGTGCCCTGCGCCACCGTGTAGGTCGTCCGGATCGCGACCTCGACGGACGTGCCGTCGCCACGGCCGTCCAGCGCCGGCACGGTCATCTCGAGGTCGACCACGGTGTCGGCCGGGATGGGCTCGTCGCTCGCCAGTCCCACGCCGGCTTCGGAGACGTTGCGGACCCGCAGCCCGATGACGCGCCCGCCGGGCAAGCGCATGCGCGCCGGCCACGACACCTCGACGCGCCGGCCCGTGCGCGAGTCGGGCGCGTCCGTGGCGACGCCCATGGCGCCGGGCGTGGCCGCAAGTTCGGCCGCCATCTCGGCCGCGAGCGCGGCCTCCGCCGCATCCGTGGCGTCCGCGGCCGCGGTGCCCGACTCGGCAGAAGCCGGCCCGGCCGGCGGCGGCGGTGGCAGGTCGAACAGGGCGGCGACATCCTCGGGACGCATCGTCATGGCGGTGCAAGCTCAGATCAGCAGCGGAGGGTGGCCGTGCGGATCGTCGCCGCCGAGGGCGTGATGATCCATCAGCAGCGCGTGGGTCGCGGTCGCGGCGTGCGTCGCGGTGTCGGCGGCGGGGGCGGCGGGGGCGGCGTGCGCGGCCGAGGCGTCCGCCGTGCCGCCGGGCAGCTCGGTCGTGGCCGGGGCGGCCAGCAGATCCGAAAGGTTGGGCGCGGTCGCCGTGCTCGCCGTCGAAGCCGCCGCGGTCGACGACGCCTCCCTGCCGAACCAGACGTCGGCGGCCTCGTGCGTCGCGCCGCTGGTCGTCGTGTAGCTCGAGACCAGCCCGATCAGGTTGCCGTTCTGCATCGTGCCGGCGGCCTGGGCGTGCAGGTCGATCGACGCGACGCCCGCCTGCGCCATCGTCAGCAGCTCGCCGGGCTGGCTCACGCCGTCGTGGTTGGCGTCGACCCAGACCCGCAGCTTGCTCCATGCCGCATCGTGAGCGTCGAGCTTGCCGTCGTGGTTGCTGTCGTACTGCGCCATCGCCTGGTAGCCGTTGGCCGGGTGCGTCCCGTCGGGGAGCACGGTGCCGACGCCGAACAGCTCCTTGCCATCGTCGATCCGGCCGTTGCCGTTCAGGTCGATCGCGAGCAGCCCGGTGCCGGCGCCGGTCCAGCCGACGGACTGCGCATGGCCAGTGCCCGCGAGGTCGAAGTTCACGCCCTGCGCGCCCGCCGACGTCGTGTGGATGCCCGTGCCGGCCAGGTCGAGCACGATCGGCGTCACGCTGAACAGCGCCGAGATCTGGTCGCCCGTCATCGCGGCGACCTGGTCGCTGGTGAACGCGGCGACCTGCGTCGGCGACATCGCGGCGATGTCGTCGGTCGACAGCACGCCGATCTGCGCGGCCGTCATCGCGGCGACCTCGTCCGTCGACAGCGCATGCACCTGCGTGGTCGTGAGGCCCGCGATCTCCGCGGTCGACAGCCCGGCGAACTGCGTCGGCGTCAGCACGTGCAGCTGCGCCGTCGTCAGCGCGCCGAACTGCGTCGAGGTGAAGGCCTCGAACTGCGCGTCGGTCAGCGCGGCGACCTGGGTCGTGGTCAGCGCCGCGACTTGCGCCGTCGCGAGGCCGGCGATCTGGTCGGCCGAGAGCTCGTGCAGCTGCGCGACCGACAGGCTCGCCACGACCGCGGTCGTGAGGCCGGCGAGCTGGTCGCCGGAGAGCACCGCGACGTCGTCGGAGTTCAGCGCGGCGAACTGGGCGCCGCCGAACGCGCCGAGCTCGGTCGAGGTCAGCGCCTGCACCTGCTCGGGCGCGAGGGCCGCGATCGAGGCGGTCGCGAGCGCGTGCACCTGCGCCTGGGTCAGCGCGGCGAGATCGTCCGTCGGCAGCGCCGCGGCCTGGTCGGTCGTCAGCGCGCCGATGGCCGCGGTCGACAGCGCGGCCACGTGGGCGGGGTCGAG
>DASVLN010000537.1:0-2415 GCA_036384855.1 Burkholderiaceae bacterium
CGCGCCGGTGCCACCGCCCACGCGCAGGCTCCCGACCACGCCCGTGCCGCCGATGCCGCGGTGCACCTCCAGCCCCAGCAGCTCCAGCGTGCGGGCGATGCGCGCGGCCGTGCGGCGCTCGTCGAAGCCGGTCTCGGGCAAGCGGTGCAGCGCCTGGCGCCAGCGCCGCCAGCCGTCGGCGAGCGCGTCCTCCGGGCCGGTCGCGTCCGGGTCGGGGACGGCGGGGAAGTCGTCGGGATCGGCGTCGGATTCCAGGGTGCTCATGCGGGCTCCTGCATCGGCATGGCCGCATTGTTCGCCGGGGACGTCGAGCGGATTCACCGCTTTCGCGGCGCCAGATGACGCATTTGTCTCACATTCGATGCCTAGAATGAGTCGATGCCCCGTCGCCCCGCGCGCCCTGCGGCACCGCCGCCTCCGGTCAGGGTGGCGCTGGACGCCCTCGACACCCGCCTGCTCGACCTGCTGCAGCAGGACGCGTCGCTGCCGATCCGCGCGCTCGCGGACAGGGCCGGCAGCTCGCCCGCGACCTGCCAGCGCCGCATCGCGCGCCTGCGCGCGACGGGCGTGCTCGTGCGCCAGGTCGCCATCGTCGACCGCCATCTCGTCGGGCGGCCGCTCACGGCGTTCGTCTCGGTGGAGCTCGATCGCCAGAATGCCGCGCTGCTGCGCGCCTTCGAGCAGCGCATGGCCGAGCAGCCCGAGGTGATGGCATGCTACGAGGTCTCCGGCGAGTCCGACTTCCTCGTCATCGTGATCGCGGAGTCGATGGATCGCTACCACGCGTTCACGCGCACCGTCTTCTCGAGCCTGAACAACGTGCGCAACTTCAAGAGCATGTTCGCGATGAACTGCTCCAAGTTCGAGACCCGGGTGCCCTTGCCCGTACCGGCGGATGCGGGCTGAACCTCGACGAGCGGGCCACCGGTCGCCAGCGCCGCTCGAGCCTGCCGTCAACGGCCACCCCTGCCGACGATGCAGGCAAACGCGACGACGACCGGGCCCGCATGCGAGACTTGCCGCAAGAGAAATGACAAGAAGATGACGAGGCCCGCGCGATGCCGTGGGTTTCCGATCCACCGATGAGCAGTCTTCATCCGACCCGCGCCGAGTTGCTGAGCGACTCGGCCGTCTACCGGCGCACTCGCCGCGGCCAGCGCGAGCTCCTGCGCGCCGACGACCTCTCCGCTTCGCCGGCCCTGCGCATCCTCGCGCGCATCAACGGCTTCACCGACCTGCGCCGCCTGATCGACCTCGCGCCCGGCGACGTGCGCGAGCTGGCGGCCTCGCTCGAGCAGCTGCTCGACGCCGGCCTCATCGAGCTGGTGGACGGGACGGACGCGCCGGCCGAGGCCGAGCGCGAGGCGTCGCTGCGCCGGCCGCACTGAGGCGGCGTTGCAATGCAAACGGCCCGCATCGCGCGGGCCGTCATCGAAGGGCGGAGGACGCTCAGCCGCGACCGCGGCGGCGTGCCAGCAGGCCCATCATGCCGAGGCCGGCCAGCATCAGCGCGACGCTCTGCGGCTCGGGCACGGCGGTCTGCGTGGTGACGACTGCGAACAGGTCGGCCGAGGCGGTGCCGTTCTCGCGCACGTGGAAGGACAGGTCGTCCGAGGTCAGGAAGCCGTCGCCGACGATGTCCTCGAAGCCGGTGAGCTTGACGTTGTAGGTCGTGCTGCCGATCACGAAGCTGGTCGCGCTGAAGGCACTCGGCAGGTAGACGTAGTCGGCATCGGCGTCCGGATCCTGGCCGCCGTTGGGCGTGCTGACGAGCTTGAAGGTGTAGTCGCTCGTGACGGCCGGAATCGCCGGGTCGGTGAAGTCCAGCGTCAGCGCGAGCTGGATCGAGTCAGGCGTCGTGCCGGAGGCCGTCGTGCCGTTGTAGTACGAGATCGAGCCGACCTTGAACGGCGTCTCCGTGACCGACGAGAAGCCGCCCGCCGCCGCGGTGAAGGTCAGGATGTTGGGCGTCGGGGTGCCGGCGGCGCGGCCCCATGTGAACTGGGACGTGCCGACGCCCGTGACGACGATCGGCGAGGCCGACGGATTCGGATCGACCCAGGTGCCCTGGGTGGAGCCCGAGACCGGGTCGGCGGCCGCATGCAGCGCGGCGAAGGCGAGCGCGCAGCCCGCCAGGATGGCATTGAGACGCATGAGGGGAAACCTCCGAGGGATTTGTGATGGTGCGCGCCGCCCCGTCCGTGGCCGGTCGTGCGATCGCGTGCGCCGCACTGTCGTCGTTTCCGCAGCGCAGCAACATCCCCCATCAGGAGGATCCCCCTAACTCGTGGGAGCCGCGCGCGGAGGCCTCACCACCAGGCCTCGCAGTCGACGCCCGCGCTGTCCGGCGCGCCGCCGCAGGCGAGGACGGAGCCGTCCGGCAGCAGGGTCGCGCCGGCGTGGGCGCGCAGGACC
>DASVLN010000538.1:0-3320 GCA_036384855.1 Burkholderiaceae bacterium
GCGGCGGGCGTGCGAGCGCCGGCGCGCGGAACGGGAGGGGCGCGGACATGGGCGGGTGGGCTCCTGCGGCCTCGCCATGCGCGCCCTCGTGGCGCGACGCGAGCCGGACCCGGCTTCGGCAACGCCCATGCCCGCGCTTCGCCGCCGCCGACATGGCGCGGGTGGCGTCCCACGCGCAGGTAGGAATGCACCTTCGTGGCACGGGCGTTGCCGGTTCGGGCCAGGCATCCTTCCGCCATCCACCCTTCACCACAACCGCGATTCGACAAGGGGACCCTCATGAACAGCGCGTGTCGTGCACTCTCCGGTGGACTGGTCGCCGTGGCAGCGCTCGCATTCTCGTGCTGCGCGCAGGCCCAGTCCGGTTCGCTGAGCTCCTCCACCGGCTCGACCCGGCCCGGCAAGGGCTTTCTCGACATCAACGTCGGGCGCGCCCGCTACGACACGCCGTGCGGCGTGCCGGGGCTCACGTGCCAGAACAACGTGACCTCGTACAGCGTGACCGCCGGCAACATGTTCACCGAGAACTTCGGCGCCGAGCTGACCTACCTGAACTTCGGCACCGCGCACCGCGCGGGTGGCGGCGTGACCGCGCGCGGCCTCAACCTGAGCGTGGTGGGCCGCGTGCCGTTGGGCGAGTACTTCGGCCTGTCGGGCAAGGTGGGCACGACCTACGGCATCACGCACGTGAACGCGCCCGACAGCGCCGGCGTGCCGACCGGCCGGGCCAAGGGCTTCGGCCTCGGCTACGGAGTCGGGCTCGACGTGAAGGTCGCGCACAACCTGCGCGGCGAGGTCGGTTGGGAGCGGCACGATTTCCACTTCGCCGGCTCGGGCACGTCCAACGTCCGCAACGTGACGCTCGGCCTGAACTACACCTTCTGAGCCGGCGCGCCGCGAGGGCGCGCGGCATGGGCGGGCGACCCTCGCGGGCGCACGCGGGAGACGACGATGAACGCGCATCCCTTGAAGCACGATGTCCCCGGCCACCGGCCCGGGACGACGCACGGCGAGACCATCGCGGCCGGCGACGTCGGCGTGGACGACCGCAGCGGGCGCGCACCGCTGCCCCACGAGCAGGACGAGTCCAGCCACAGCCAGGCCTCGGCAGCCGAGGGCCACCGCCGGGTCGGCGGCCAGGCCTACGCGGATACGATGGAGGGCCGCCAGGACACCGACCGCGGCCCGGTGATGGACGAGGTGTACCACCGCATGGCCTCGACGGGTCGAGGTGGCGAGGCGCCGCGTCGCTAGCGGCCGCGACCGCCTCTTCCAGCACGGCCGGGCACGCAGGCGACAGGCCCTTGCGCCCGCTGCCGGCCTTGCGGCAAATCTGGGGCCCGGCCGCGTTGCCGGACGTGGAAAAACGCGGCCGAAGCGGCCAAAACGCGTGTAACGAATTCCTTTCTTCCGCGTTTCGTTGCGCACCGGCGACAGAACTGTCTCGTCATCGCAACGAACGCGCCCCATTCGAGCCGTCGTGACGGAATTGGCACGGGCGTTGCAATCCATGAGCCATCGACGCGGCGTCGGCAAGTCTTGCCGGCGGCCGCGAGCTTCAACGACCTGCTCAGGAGACCCCCATGGGTTCGATGGATTTCCGCACAGAACAGCGCCAGCAGCAGACGCTGTCTCCCCGCCTGCAGCACGCCGTCCGACTGCTGCAGCTCTCTTCGCTCGAGTTCGCGCAGCAGGTCCACGACGCGCTCGGCAAGAATCCGTTCCTCGAGGAAGACACCGACGGCGAGGAGACGCCCGAGCAGACGGCCGCCGCCGAGGAGGCGCAGGCCGCCCAGGAGGCGATCGCCGCCGCCAACGAGACGATGGCGCCGCCCGAGGGCGAGCTGCCCGGCGAGGGCGACCGCGACATGTGGCAGGCCGACGGCCTCGGCTCGGGCAAGCGCGCCGACGACGACGAGACCAGCGCACTCGACATGATGGCGGTGCCGACCTCGCTCGCGACGCACCTGCACGGCCAGCTCGCGGTGCTGCCGCTGTCGCTGCGCGACCTCGTGCTCGCCAAGGTGATCGTCGAGTCGCTCGACGATGACGGCTACCTGCGCACCTCGCTGGACGAGATGATCGAGATCGCCGACCTCGACCCGCCGGCGACCCAGGAGGAGATGCAGATCGCGCTGCGGCGGGTGCAGGCGCTCGAGCCCGCGGGCGTCGCGGCGCGCAGCGTCTCGGAATGCCTGCTCGCGCAGCTGGGCTCGATCGAGGACGCCGACGCGCGCGACATCGCGCACCGGATCATCTCGGACCACCTCAACTGCCTGGCCGCCAAGGACGTGACCACGATGGCGCGCGCGCTCGGCCGCACGCCGGCCGAGATCGAGGCCGTGTGCGACCGCATCCGGCGCCTCGACCCGCGTCCGGGCTGGCGCTTCGGCTCGACGCAGCTGCAGTACGTGATCCCCGACGTGATCGTGCGCAAGGTGCGCGGCCAGTGGAACGTCCAGCTGAACCCGGCCATCATCCCCAAGGTGCGGCTCAACCAGGTCTACGCCGAGCTGTTCCAGCGCCATCGCCGCGCGCAGAACGCCGAGATGGCCACGCACCTGCAGGAGGCCAAGTGGACGATGCGCAACGTCGAGCAGCGCTTCTCGACCATCCTGAGCGTGGCCGAGGCGATCATCCGGCGCCAGAAGCACTTCCTCGAATTCGGCGCGATGGCGATGAAGCCGCTCGGCCTGCGCGAGATCGCCGACGAGCTGGGCCTGCACGAGTCCACCGTCTCGCGCGTGACGAACAACAAGTACATGGCCACGCCGATCGGCGTGTTCGAGCTCAAGTACTTCTTCTCGCGCGCGATGACGACCGCCAGCGGGGGCGCCTGCTCGGGCACCGCCATCCGCGGGCTCATCAAGGACATCATCGAGGCCGAGTCGCCGACCGCGCCGCTGTCGGACGCCGAGATCGCGCGCCAGCTCGCCACGCAAGGCCTGCAGGTGGCGCGGCGCACGGTGACCAAGTACCGCCAGCTGCTCAAGATCGAGGCCGTGGAGCGGCGTCGCCGTCACGCGCCGGCGTGAGGCGCCGCCTCCCATGGCCCTCGGCCCCCGCACGCACGTCGATCGTGGGGTGCGGGCCCGGAATGCCGTTTGCCGTTCCCCGGGACCTGCCGCCGCACGCACGGCGCAGGCCCGCCGATTCCTCTAGGAGTGGAGAGTTTCGTGAACGCCGTGCTGTCGGATGAAGTCGCGCAGCTGCGCGCCGAGCTGCGCCGGGCGCAGGACGCCCTCGCCGAGGCCTGCGCCGAGCGCGACCTCGCGCGCGAGCAGGCCGTCGAGGCGCGCGCGCAGCGCTACGCGTTCCTC
>DASVLN010000539.1:0-1929 GCA_036384855.1 Burkholderiaceae bacterium
AGCGCCTGCGCGAGGAGGCGCTCGTCGACGGGCTTGGACAGGAAGTCGTCCATGCCGGCGGCCAGGCACAGGTCGCGGTCGTTGCCGGTGGCGTTGGCGGTCAGGGCGATCATCCAGATCTCGGGATCGAGCACCCAGGTGTCCTCGATGCCCCCGGCGCGGATCGCGCGCGCCGCGGCCAGGCCGTCCATGACCGGCATGCGGCCGTCCATGAGGATGAGGTCGAAGCTCTCCTCGGCGCAGCGCTGCACCGCCTGCAGGCCGTTCTCCACGAAGGTCACGTCGTGGCCCAGCCCTTGCACGAAGGCCTGCACGATGACGCGGTTGGTGTGGCCGTCCTCGGCGCAGAGCACCTTCAGGCGGCAGTCGAAGGGGGCGATCTCGTCCTCGGCGACGGTCTCCACCGGCGCGCCCAGCGCCACCGGCAGCACGACGCGGAAGGTGCTGCCCTCGCCCGGCCGGCTGCGCAGGGTGATCTCGCCCTGCATGCCGCTGACCAGCGCGCGCGTGATCGTCAGGCCGAGTCCGGTGCCGCCGTACTTGCGCGTGGTCGTGAGGTCGGCCTGCTCGAAGCTGCGGAACAGGCGCTGCTGGGCCTCTTCCGAGATGCCGATGCCGGTATCCTCGACCTCGACCTCGAGCAGCAGCCGCCCGGTCTCCGTCGAGCCGCACGCGACGCGCAGCTGCACGGTGCCGACCTCGGTGAACTTCAGCGCGTTGCCGATCAGGTTGAGCATGATCTGCCGCAGCCGCACCGGGTCGCCGCGCAACCAGCGCGGGACGTTGGCGTCGATGTCGCCCAGCAGCGACAGGCCGGCCTCCTGCGCGCGCAGGTCGAGCAGCTCGATCAGCGAGTGCACCATGTCGCGGATGTCGAAGTCCACGGACTCGAAGCCCATCTTGCCCGCCTCGATCTTCGAGAAGTCGAGGATGTCGTTGATGATGGCCAGCAGCGACTCGGCGTTGCCGAGCGCGAGCGACGCCCGCGAGCGCGCCGGCGGCGGCATTTGCTCGCGCAGCGCGAGCTGCAGCATGCCGATGATCCCGGACAGCGGCGTGCGCAGCTCGTGGCTCATGGTCGCGAGGAACAGCGACTTCGCGCGCGTGGCCTCCTCGGCCTTGTCGCGCGCCTGGCGCAGTTGCTCCTCCTGGCGCTTGTGGGTGCGCGCGTCGCGCATGAAGGCGGTCGCGGCCCAGCCGCGGTCGGTGCGGTAGGCGGTCAGCGAGAGCTCGACCGGCAGCGAGCGGCCGATCGCGTCGCGCGCATCGAAGGCGATCACGACGCCGGAGAACAGCTCGTCGCCCGCGTCGCACAGCGCGGCGATGCTGCCGGTGGTGGCCATCGCCACCCCCAGCTTCGGGATGGGCAGGATCTCGTGCACCGGCCGCCCCATCGCCTGCGCGGCGCTGCGTCCGAACAGGCGCTCCGCGGCCGGGTTCCAGTACGACAGCGCGCCGTGCTCGTCGAAGCTGATCACGGCGTCGGTCGCGGCCTGCAGCATCAGCTCGACGCGCTGCTGCTGCGTCCGGTAGACCAGCTCGCCCGCGAGCCGGCGCTGGCCCTGCACGACGACGTTGACGATCAGCGTCAGCATCGACACGCTCAGCAGGAAGAGGAACAGCGACGCCGTGTGCGTGGCCGGATCGGCGCTGGCGCTGCCGGGCGCGGTGAGCTGGATCGTGATCGTCACGAGCCCCGTGGCCATCACCGCGGTGTGAACGAACAGCGGCGGGAACTTGATCGCGGCCCAGACCAGCAGCGGCAGCGAGATGAAGCCGACCACGTGCACCGGCACGTTCCAGCCGCGCGTGATCGCCCAGCCGAGCACGCTCGCGGCGATGCCGCTCAGGCAGAACCAGGCCTGCTCGCGCGTGAGGCGCAGGATGCGCGGGATGCGCGAGCCGTCGTCCACGCGCACGCGCGGCGCG
>DASVLN010000540.1:0-11022 GCA_036384855.1 Burkholderiaceae bacterium
GGCGTCCCGTGGGCTCGCGCGGGCGCTCGGTCAGGCCGACGCCAGCGCCTCGTCGATCTTGTCCTTGATCCGATGCAGCCCGCGCAGCAGCGAGCCCTGGTCGAGCATGGCCTGGGGGGCGAGCTTCATCGCGACGTCCTCGAGCTTGCCCGGCTCCGTCACGAGGGTGTGGGCGAGGGCGGACAGCACGCAGATGTATCGGTGCGAGACCCGCGGCAGCCGCATCGTCGACTGGATCTCGACGTGATGGCGCACGCTGGCGACCGCCGCGGGCGCAAGCCCCCAGGCTTCGCACAGCCGCGCGCCGACTTCCTCGTGCGTCGTGGCGAAGGCCTGGCGCTCGAGCTCGAGCAGCGCCTCGTCGTTGGCGGCCTGCGCGAGCATCGGGGCGTAGCGCGCGGCGTCGTGGCGGAAGAGGACGGCCTTGCCGCATTCCTCGAACAGCCCGGCGGTGTGGGCGCCCCAGGCCTCCATCGACAGCGCCTGCGCGAGGCGGCCCATCAGCAGGCCGCGCAGGCGGGCGCGCTCCCAGACGGCGACCAGCTGCGGCACCTGCGGGAACGCGGCCTGCAGGCCGGTCTCGTAGGCGATGGCCGAGATCTCGCGCACGCCCAGGTAGGTCACGGCCTGCTGCACGCTCTGCACCCGCCCCTTGAGGCCGTACAGCGGCGAGTTCACGGCCTTCATCACGGCCGCGGCGAAGGACATGTCCGAATCGATGAGCGCGCCGATCTGTTGGAGGTTGACGTCGTCCTCGCGCAGCAGCGCGGCCAGCTTCACCAGCGACTGGGGCTGGGCGGGGAGGTCGAAGTCCAGGTTGACTGGTCGTTGGTCCGTCATGGGTGCTCCGGCGGCAGGGCCCGCCATCCGCGGGCAAGTCGCATGCTAGCCCGCCCGCGCGGTCGAGCATGGGCAAAATGACCGGAAATCACCGGCCAAACCGCCGCCGAGGGGGCACGGGTCGCGATTCGGCGCCGATCCGGGAGAGTGGGCGGGCATGGCGCCTGCCGAGCGGGCCGCACCAGACAAGTTGCGTGGAGAGGGAGCTTCGATGACGGACTGGCCGGCGCCCACGGTGCCGAACCTGGCGATCTGGACGATCGCCGCGATCGCGACTGCGGGCGTGATCCTGCGCCCCGGGCGCGTGCCGCAGGCCGCATGGGCGCTTGCGGGCGCCGCGGCCCTGGTGGTGACGGGCCTGCTGCCGCTCCCGTCGGCCCTTCGCGGGCTGGCCGAGAGCGTCGATGTGGTCCTCTTCCTGGCCGGGATGATGCTGCTGTCGGAGCTCGCGCGGCGCGAGGGCCTGTTCGACACGCTCGCCGGCTGGGCGGTGCGGCACGCCGACGGGTCGGCGCCGCGGCTGTTCACGCTGATCTACGGCGTCGGCGTGCTGGTGACGGTGTTCCTCTCCAACGACGCGACCGCCGTCGTGCTGACGCCCGCGGTCTGCGTCGCCGCGCGGCGCGCGAAGGCGGCGCATCCGTTGCCCTACCTGTTCGCCTGCGCCTTCGTGGCCAATGCCGCGAGCTTCGTGCTGCCGATCGCCAATCCCGCCAACCTGGTCGTCTTCGGAACCCACCTGCCGCCGCTGGACGCCTGGTGCCGGCGCTTCGCGCTGCCTTCGATCGCGGCCATCGTGGCGACCTGGGCGCTGCTGCGGTGGGCGATGCGGGCGCGGCTGCGCGAGCCGCTCGAGCGCGTCGACGACGTGCCGCCGCTCGACTTCACGGGCCTGCTCGCGGCCGTGGGCGTCGCCGGCGTGGTGCTCGCGATGCTCGTGGCCTCGGCCCTCGGCGCGGCCCTGGGCCTGCCGACGCTGGCCGCGACGCTGCTCGCGGTCGGCGGCGTGCAATGGGCCAAGCGCGAGTCGCCCCTGCCGCTGCTCGAACACGTCGCCTGGAACGTGCTCGTGATGGTGGCCGGGCTGTTCGTGATCGTCGAGGGCCTGGTGCGCACCGGGCTCGTCGGCGCCCTGGCCGAGGCGCTGCGCGACCTGGCCGGGCACTCGCCGCACGCGGCCGCGTGGGCGGCGGGCATGGTCACGGGCCTCGGCGGCAACCTGCTGAACAACCTGCCGGCGGGGCTGCTGGCGGGCATGGCCGTGAATGCGGGCCCCGTCGACGACGCCGTGCGCTCGGCGGTCGCCATCGGCATCGACCTCGGGCCCAACCTGTCCATCACCGGCTCGCTGGCGACCATCCTCTGGCTCGCCGCGATCCGGCGCGAGGGGGAGCACGTGAGCGGAGTCGAGTTCCTGAAGATGGGGGCGATCGTGATGCCGCTCGCGTTGGTGGTCACGCTGGCGCTCGTCTGAGCGAGAGCGCCCGCACGGTCGCGCAGGTGGTGCGGGTCATACGGGTATGGGTACACCCGCGGCCGCACCCTCCCTCCCGGGCGGGCCGCCGCCGAGGACTGCCTGGCGACCGTTCACCGCAGCCGATCGACCGTTCAGCGAGCCGGCCCTTCCCCGCGTGGCGGGCGCGGCGCTGAAATCGGGCCGGCCCGGCGTTGCGCACGTCGATCGACCGCGCACGAGCTCACCTGGCGATGCGCGGCCTCGCGAGACTGCATCCCGGCGCCGACAGCGTCCGCTGGCCGGGCGAACCGGGGCTACCGTCGCCCGGTCGCGCGACATGCCGGCGTCCGTCACAACCAACCTGGGAGATTGCAATGAACCACAAACCCCGCGGCCTGCGCCGCACGGTCTCGCTCGCGTCCGCGGCACTAGGCCTGGGCGCGGCGGCCGCGCAAGCCGCCACGTCCTATCCCTTCAACGACGGCGTCGTCGTCGCCCTGCAGCCCGCGAGCGGCACGACGATCACGGTCGCGACGCCAACCGCCGGCGCGGCGTTCCAGGGCATTGGCACCAACCTCGGGCAGCTCGGCGACATGGGCTACATCCCCTGCGCCCAAGGCAGCACCGGCTGCACGGCGGCGCCCGGAAGCCCGAAGATCTCGGCGAAGTCCGTGCGCGCCTCGATCAACCTGCCGTTCAATGCCCAGGGCAGCTGGACTCTCGTCAACCAGGTCTGCACGCCGGTCACGGTCACCGGGCTGGGCGTGAAGTTCGGCGATCCCAAGGGCACGCTGGGCTTCTTCGACACCTACGGCGCCACGACGTTCTACTCGGACGCCCAGTGCAGCAGCGGCGCCTCGATGCAGGATCGCTTCGGCAGCGCGGCCAACTGCACCGACACCTCGCCGGCGAACTATCGCGGCGCCTGCCTCATGGACGGCGTGCGCATGCGCAATCTCGACTGGCTCGAGGTCTACTTCGCCGCGCCCGCCGAGTACATGCAGTCCTGCGGCTCCGGCTGCGACAAGCTGCTCGGCGACACCGCGACGATGCAGAACTTCGCGATGTACAAGGCGGCGCAGCTCGTCTACCAGGGCCGCTTCGGCAGCGCGCCGGCGGCGCCGAAGTACGTCGAGCTGTTCAACGAGCCCGAGGGCACGTGGAACGTGCAGGTCACGCCTGCGCAGTACGACCAGTTCGTCGGCTACTTCATGACTGCGATGCAGTCGCTCGTCGCGCAGCGGCTGAAGACGGCGGGCCTGTCGCAAGCCGAGAAGACCTACCTCGGCGACCTGCAGCACGTGACCGTCATGGCGGGGCCGGCGCTCGGCTCGGGCTACCTGCTCGACTACGTGGGCGATTCGGCGCCGTGGGACACCTCCAAGGACTGGTTCGCCAGCGCGGCCGAGGCCTCGAGCTTCTACGCGACGCTGGCGGCCAACAACGCCGTCGTGTCCACGCACCTGTACGACGACAAGCGCACGGGCGCCCAGTTCACCGGCCTGAACGTGATGACCGGCCTCGGGCAGCTCCTGGCGGTGCGCAACGCGTCGTCCAGCAACGCCGCGGTCGTGATCAGCGAAGCGGCCGAGACGGTGCAGAACGACGATGTCGCGGTCAACGGCTACCGCGGCTTCTGCGACGCGAACACGCCGCGCAACGACAAGAAGTCCACCGAGGGCGCGTGCGACGCGATGCGGCCGGGCGATCCCGCGAGCGTGGGGTACTCGTATCCCGACTGCATCCCCGGCGCGACCTACGTGAGCAGCACCGCCGGCAAGTACGCGGGTCCGTACCAGGGCACGGCGCTGGCCGACTTCTGCCACCACCAGGCGGCCAAGCTCTATCGCAACTTGGCCAACTACGCGAACCAGAACGACCAGCATGCCACCAGCGTCAACGGCGTCGTCTCCGAGCTGATCTGGGCCTCCTCGCCGACGCCCTCGAGCTCCGAGCACGGGCTGGTCACGCGCCAGGGGCTGCCGTCGCTGATGAACGTCGGCACCGATCCGCTGCTCGCCACCTTCTCCGCCGACGGCTATGCGACGGTCTTCCCGGTCACGTTCGCGCAGGACTTCGACCTCGGCGCGGGGATCTTCGCCTCCGCGGCGACGAACCCGCAGCGGGCTCGCCTCGCGCTGGCCAATACCGCGTCGGTGACCAAGACGGTCACGCTGAACTTCGGCAGCACGCCGCTGCGGCAGTTCACGCGCGTGCTGGACGGCAGCTCGTTCGGCGGTACCCGGGACAAGTACACGGGCCAGCTCGAGTCCATGGCCTCGGGGCTGCAGGCGCCCGCCGGCAACAACTTCGGCAGCAGGAACTACAACCTCGTCGTCACGCTGCCGGCCAATTCGGCGGTGACGCTGACCCTCGCGCCCTGACGGAACGACCGGCCGCGCGAAAGGGGCCGGTCGCGCCGGCCCCTTCTCATCGGATCAGCGCGTCACTTCGCCCCGTCGATCCGGATCCACGTCGTCTTCAGCTCGGTGTACTTGTCGAAGGCGTGCAGCGACTTGTCGCGCCCGTTGCCGCTCTGCTTGTAGCCGCCGAAGGGGACGGTGATGTCGTCCTCGTCGTAGGAGTTGACGTGGATCGTGCCGGCGCGCAGCGCGCGCGCGACGCGATGGGCGCGGTTGATGTCGTCGCTCCAGACGCTGCCCTGCAGACCGTAGCTCGAGCCGTTGGCCAGGGCGACGGCCTCGCGCTCGTCCTTGAAGCGGATCACCGACATCACCGGGCCGAAGATCTCCTCCTGCGCGATCTTCATCGAGTTGGCGACGCCGTCGAACACCGTCGGCTCGACGTAGTAGCCGCCGGTCTCGGCGCGCGCCTGGCGGCCGCCCGCGACGACGCGCGCGCCCTCGGCGTGGCCGGCGTCGATGTAGCCGAGCACGGTGCGCAGCTGCGTGTCGTCGACGAGCGCGCCCATCTCGGTCTTCGCGTCGAGCGGGTCGGCGGGCGCGTATTTCGGCGCTTCGGCGGCGACGATCTTCACGAACTCGTCGGCCACGCGCTCGTGCACGAGCACGCGCGAGGGCGCGTTGCAGGATTCGCCCTGGTTGAAGAACATCGACCCGGCGACCGTCCTGGCGGCGCGCTCGAGATCCTTGAAGTCGTCGAACACGACGAACGCCGACTTGCCGCCGAGCTCGTTGTAGACGCGCTTGAGGTTGGACTTGCCGGCGTACTCGTACATGCGGCGGCCGACGCGGGTCGAGCCGGTGAAGCCGATGGCGTCGACCTCCATGTGCAGCGCCAGCGCCTCGCCCGCCTCGTGCCCGTAGCCCGGCACGACGTTGAAGACGCCCGGCGGCACCCCGGCTTCGAGCGCGAGCTCGGCCAGGCGCAGCGCGGTCAGCGGGCTCTTCTCGCTCGGCTTGAGCACGACGCTGTTGCCGGCCGCGAGCGCCGGGCCCAGCTTCCACGCGGCCATGATCATCGGGTAGTTCCACGGCACGATGACGCCGATCACGCCCATCGGCTCGCGCGTGATCAGCGCCAGCGCGTTCGCCGCGGTCGGCGCGATCTCGTCGTAGACCTTGTCGACCGCCTCGGCATACCAGGCGATGCAGCGTGCGCAGGCGGGCACGTCGACGGCGAGCGAGTACTGGATCGGCTTGCCCATGTCCAGGGTCTCCAGCAGGGCGAGCTCGTCCTTCGCGGCGAGGATCTTGTCGGAGAAGCGCTGCAGGATCTTCTTGCGCTGCGCGGGCGCCTTGCCGGCCCAGCGACCGTCCTCGAACGCGGCGCGCGCCGCGCGCACGGCGAGGTCGACGTCGGCCGCGACGCCGCGCGCGATCGGCCCGAGCAGGCGGGCGTCGATCGGCGAATGCTTGGCGAAGGTTTCGCCCGACTGGGTGGCGCGGCGCTCGCCGTCGACGAGCATGCGGCCGTCGATGCGCAGGGCGCCGGCGCGCTCGGCCCAGCTGGTCGCGGCGGGAGTGGGAGTGGTCATGCGAGGTCTCCTGGTGGGATGCGGGGGGGCGGCGGCTCGTGGCCGCGGCCGTCGTGGGCGGTGCGCCGCGGTGATCCGCCGCGGCGCACGCGAAGTCGCCAGTATGCCGGTCGTGCGCGGCCGGCGGACGCGACCGGGACATGCCGACCGCCGCGACTGCGCGCGGCTCGGAGCGGCCGCGGCCCGGTCTCGCGTCAGAAGCGGTAGGTGCCGCCGATCGTGAACATCGTGCCGACCGCACCGTCCTGGTGGAAGGACGGGTTGTACGGCGCGCCGCCCTGCTGCGCGCCGTTGCCGGGCGAGCCGAAGGTCTGCAGGTCGTACGGGGCGCGGCGGTTGAACAGGTTGATCACGCTGCCGTGCAGCTGCAGGTGCTCGTTGACGTCGTAGCGCGCGGTCAGGTTGAACTCGGTGAACGAGCCGACCCGGCAGAAGCTCGACGGCACGCTGCCCACGGCGCCGATCGCGTCGGCGCAGTCGGCCATGCCCTCGCTCGGGTCGAGCACGGTGTAGTGCGAGATGTAGTTGACCGTGCCCGCGACCTCGAACGGGCCCTTGTTCCAGGTCAGCGTGAACGCGCCGCGCGTGCGCGGGTTGCCGGTGTCCTCCGACACGAAGGCCGGGCCGTGCGTGCCGGCGAGGTGGTACTTCACGCCCTGCGCGGTGAGGTCGTAGGCGAGGGTGTAGCTCACCTGCAGCTCGGCCTTCAGGCTGCCGGCGGCGCCCAGGCCGTACTTGCCCAGGACGTCGAGGTCCAGGCCGGACGTCGTCGTCGTGTTCGCGTTGATGAAGGGGTAGGTGTCGTAGAGGATGTTCTGCGACGAGTCGCGGTAGATCACCGTGCCGAGCGCGGCCGCGTCGTCGAGGCCGATCTGGCCCAGCTGGCCGACGGAGATGATCTGGTTGCGGATCTGGATGTGGTAGTAGTCCAGCGTCGCCGAGTAGCTCTTGCTCGGCTCGAGGATCAGGCCCAGCGTGAAGGACTGCGACTTCTCGGGCTTCAGGTGCGGCGAGGACAGCTGCAACTCCTGCAGCGCGATGTTGCAGGGGTCGAGCATGCCGGCGGGCAGGTTCGCGGCCGGCGTGCCACCCGGGCAGTAGACCGGGTCGTGCAGGTTGCCGACGAAGCCCGAGGTCGAGCCCGCGTCGCCTGTCTCGGCCGGGTTGGGGGCGCGGAAGCCCTTGCTGTAGGTGCCGCGCAGCGTGAACTCGCGCGCCGGCGACCACTTGAAGCCGGCCTTGGGCGTGGCCGAGGTGCCGTAGGTGTTGTAGTGGTCGACGCGCCCGGCCAGGTCGATCTCCAGCTGCTTGCTGACCGGCGCCACCAGCTCGGCGTAGGTCGCGGCCACCGTTTGCGAACCCTGGGCGAACGAGTAGATCCCGATCGCCTGCGCGCCGTTGACGAACGACGGCGGGAAGATCTCGTGCAGTCGCCGGTGCGTGAGGTCGACGCCCAGGCCCAGCGCGAGCGGGCCGCCCGGCAGGTCGGTCAGCGTCCGGGTGCCGCGGGCGGTGAGGAAGCTCAGCTCGTTCGTCGAGACCGAGGACGCGTGCGGCGCCACCGTCGACAGGATCGCCGAGTTGTCGCCACCGACCTGGTACGTGCCGTCGTCCAGCGCCTGCTGCATCGCGGGGAAGTCGATGTAGTGGTCGAAGCTCGCGCGCGTGACGGCGCGCGTCACGCCGCCGGAGAAGTTCAGGTCCCACTCGCCGACCGAGCCCTGCGCCTCCGCCACGGTACGGTAGGAGGTGGTGACGACGGTCTGCTCGAGCGGACCGATGTCGAGGAAGTCGTAGACCAGCGGCGCGTCGGTGCCGGTCGGGTTGCCCGGGTAGTTGGCGGGCACCGTCAGCACGAACGGGAACTGGTCGGGGAAGGCGGGCGCCGGCGCGCTGCCGGGGCCGAAGTGGAACAGGTTGACGCCGCCGCCGTTGCCGCCCGAGCCGACGCCGGTCGCGGCGGCGTTGTTGAACAGGCCGACCTGGTGCGCCTCGCTGCGCAGCGCGGAGCCCTGCAGGTTGGCCTCCCAGCCGCCGCCCAGCTTGGTGGTGTAGCGGCCGAGCAGGTCGATGTTGGTCGTCGAGGGCTGCAGCGTCTGGTACGGGTTGCTGTAGCCGCAGGTGTCGGCCGCCGCCTGGGCGTCCGTGCAGCCGGGGAAGTAGTAGACCGGGTTGCCGCTCGAGTCGGTGAGATAGCCCGTGCCGCTGCCCGCGCCGCTGGAGGCCCCCGAGACCGCGCCCGAGCCCGTGCCCTGCGTGAGGTCGACGCCGCCGTACGGCCGCCAGTCCGTCCGCGCCAGGTAGGCCCGCTTCCTCAGCAGGATGTCCTGCTGGTGGCGTGCCTCGAGCGCGACGTAGGCGTTGTGGCCGTCCTTCGCGAGATCGCCCCAACCGGTGATGAAGCTGCCGTGGGTGGTCGCGCCGTCACCGTGGCTCGTGACGCCGCCCTCGGCGCTGACCGTGGTGCCGGTGAAGCTCTTCTTCAGGATCACGTTGACCACGCCCGCGATCGCGTCCGAGCCGTAGACCGCCGACGCGCCGTCCTTGAGCACCTCGATGCGCTCGATCGCCTCCATCGGGATCGAGGAGATGTCGACGAAGTCGCGCTCGCCGTCGTCGGGCATCGGGTAGGAGGCCATGCGGTGGCCGTCGATCAGCACCAGGGTCGCGCCCACCGTCAGGCCGCGCAGGGCGACGCCGCTGCCGCCCGCCGCGAACGCGCTGGGCGCCGACTGCGACAGCGAGCCCATGTTGTTCGCGGTGATCGAGTGCAACACGTCGCCGACGCTGGTGTAGCCGGAGTTGCGGATGTCCTCGGCCGACAGCACCTGCACCGGGCTGGGCGTCTCCGAGTCCGTGCGGCGCACGTTCGAGCCGGTGACGGTCACCTGCTGCACCGCCGGCGCAGGCGCGGCATCCTGGGCATGGGCCTGCAGGCAGGCCACCTGCATCGCCGCGACGATCGCGGCCGGTCGCCACGCGGGCGGGGCGTTCTTCTTGCGAGACATGGCACTTCCTCCAGGTTGTGGAAAAGACAGGCACGGCACGACCCACCGGGGCCGCACGGGGGCCCCGGATCGGGCGGGACATTTCGTCGCTCTCAGGGCCCGCGAGCGAAAGCCGCGCAGGCCGGGGGGGAAGCCGCTCTCGTGAAGCGGATCCCTCAGGATTCGTCGCGCTGGGCCGCGCTGATCTCGGCCGCTCGGCGGCGCTCGTTGCGGGCGACCCAGATGCTCGCCGCCGCGACGACGACCGCGACGACGAAGATGATCAGCGTGGCCACCGCGTTCACGCTCGGATCCAGGCCGAGGCGTGCGCGCGAGAAGATGACGATGGGCAGCGGCGTGGCGCCCGGGCCGTTGAGGAAGGCCGTGACGACGACGTCGTCCAGCGACAGGCTGAAGGTCAGCAGCCAGGCGGACAGCAGCGCCTGCGCGATCATCGGCAGCGTCACCAGCGTGAACACCTGCCACGGCCGCGCGCCGAGGTCCATCGCGGCTTCCTCCAGCTGCGGATTGAGGGTCTTCAGCCGCGCCTGCACGACCACCGTCGCATACGAGATGCCGATGACCATGTGGCCCAGCCAGATCGTCAGCAGGCCGCGCTCGGGGAAGCCGATCGCGCGCTGGATCGCCACCAGCATCAGGAGCAGCGACAGCCCCTGGATCACCTCGGGCATCACCAGCGGCGCGCTGATCATGCCGGAGAAGACGGTGCGGCCGCGGAAGCGGGGGTACTTCGCGAGCGTGAAGGCCGCCATCGTGCCGACCAGCACCGAGCCGGTGGCCGACAGCAGCGCGATCTTGAACGACAGCTTCAGGCCGTTGATCAGCTCGTCGTCGCCGGCGAGCTTGGCGTACCACTCGAGCGAGAACCCGCCCCACTGCGACGGCAGCCGCGAGTGGTTGAACGAGTACACGACGAGCGTGAGCATCGGCAGGTACAGGAACAGGTAGCCGCCCACGAGCCATGCACGGCCGAAGCCGCGCGCGAAGCCGGGGCCGAAGAGGGTGCGCCTCGTCGTCATTTCCGCGCCTCCTGCGATTCGCTCTGGTACTTGTTGAACAGCGCCAGCGGCAGCACGATCAGCAGCACCAGCACGACCGCCACCGCCGCGGCCATCGGCGGGTCGTTGTTGCTGAAGTTCTCGTCCCAGATCACGCGGCCGATCATCAGCGTCTGCGGGCCGCCGAGCAGTTCGGGCGTCACGTACTCGCCGACGCAGGGGATGAACACGAGCATCGAGCCCGCGACGATGCCCGCGAACGACAGCGGCACCGTCACGCGCCAGAACGCGACCCAGGGCGTCGCGCCGAGGTCGGCGGCGGCCTCGAGCAGGCGCAGGTCCATCTTCGAGAGGTTGGCGTACAGCGGCAGCACCATGAAGGGCAGGTAGGTGTAGGTCATGCCCACGATCAGCGAGAAGGGCGTGTGCATCAGCTGGCCGGGCACGTCGATCAGGCCGACCTGCGCGAGCACCCTGTCCAGGTGCAGCGCGATCAGGAGCCGGGCGATCCAGCCGCCTTCGTCGAGCAGCGCCTTCCACGCGTACACGCGCAGCAGGAACGAGGTCCAGAACGGCAGCATCACGAGCATCAGCAGCGTGGGCTGCACGCCGGGCTTCGCCCGCGCCATGAAATACGCGAACGGGTATCCGATCGCGAGGCACAGCAGCGTCGTGCACAGCGCGTACTTCAGGCTCGTCAGGTAGGCGACGATGTAGAGCCTGTCGTCGGTCAGCGCGACGAAGTTCGAGTACTTCAGGACG
>DASVLN010000541.1:0-7158 GCA_036384855.1 Burkholderiaceae bacterium
CGGCGGCCGGCCCCGAGGCGAGCACGGGGCGCCAGGCCAGCGCGGCCAGGCCGGCGGCGAGCGCGGTGCGGCGGTTCACGGCCGGGACGTGGGCGGGCGGGGTGGTGGCGTACAGGGGGGGCATCGGCGTGCTCTGCTTCCTGGCGGTGGGCGCGGACGGCGCGCGACTGCCTGTTCAACGGCCGCGCCGCGCCGATGTTGACACCGCTCGCGTTGCTGCCGTGCAAAGTCGTGATGCCGCAAAGTTGTCGTCCGACGGTGGCGAGATTTCGCTTAGGCTTCGCGTCAGCTCGCAACCATCCCGACGGGAGACCGACCGTGGCCACGCCTCCGAACGATCCGGGCACGACGCCCGCCGCCGACGCCCGCAAGCAGGCCCAGAACCGCGACCACCAGACCTTCCCGGTGCTCGACGCCGTCGACATGGCCCGCATCGTGCGCTTCGGCACGCACGAGCGCTACGCCAAGGGCGAGGCGCTGATCCGCGCCGGCCAGCCGACGCGCGGCATGTTCCTCGTCACCGCGGGCCGCGGCGAGGTGCTGCAGCGCGACGGCCTCGGCCACGTCGTGCCGCTGCGCACGTACGGCCCGGGCGAGTTCCTCGCCGAGGCCGGCAGCCTGACCGGCGCGCGCGTGCTGGTGGATGTCGTGGCGCTCGAGGACATCGAGGGCTGGCTGGTGCGCCCCGACCAGCTGCGCGCGCTCATCATCGCGGAGGCCGACCTCGGCGAGCGCATCATGCGGGCGCTGATCCTGCGCCGGGTCGCGCTGATCCAGGCCGGCGCGAGCGGCGCGACGCTGATCGGCGCCGCGGGCTCGGCCTCCATCCTGCGGCTGCAGAACTTCCTGCGCCGCAACGGCCAGCCGCACCACGTCGTCGCGGCCGAGGACGATCCCGCCGCCGCGGCGTTGCTCGTGCAGTACGGCGCCGCGCAGGCCGAGGCCGTGGCCGTCTGCCCGGACGGCACGGTGCTGGTCGAGCCGTCCGACCGCGAGCTGGCGGTCGCGCTGGGCATGATCGACGACCGCCAGTGCGAGGCATTGTTCGACGTGCTGGTCGTCGGCGCCGGCCCGGCGGGCCTGTCGACGGCGGTGTACGCGGCCTCCGAGGGCCTGCAGGTCGCCGTGATCGACTGCCGCTCGTTCGGCGGCCAGGCCGGCGCCAGCGCGCGCATCGAGAACTACTTCGGCTTCCCGACCGGCATCTCGGGCCAGGCGCTGGCCGGGCGCGCGTTCATCCAGGCGCAGAAGTTCGGCGCCAAGATCATCATCCCGGCCGAGGCGACGGCGCTGGACTGCTCGCGCGCCGAGAGCGAGGGCCTGTTCATCGTGAAGCTGGCCGACGGCCGCACGCTGCGCAGCCGCAGCCTCGTCATCGCCAGCGGCGCGCGCTACCGCCGCCCGGCGCTGCCCTGCATCGCCGAGTACGAGGGTCGCGGCGTCTGGTACTGGGCCTCGGCGCTCGAGGCGCGGCTGTGCGGCGGCGAGGAGGTCGTGCTCGTGGGCGGCGGCAACTCGGCGGGGCAGGCCGCGGTGTTCCTGTCCGGGCACGCGTCGCAGGTGCACATGCTGGTGCGCGGCGAGGGCCTGGCCGCCAGCATGTCGCGCTACCTGATCGACCGCATCGAGGCCGCGCCCAACATCCGCCTGTGGACGCGCACGCAGCTCGCCGGCCTGGGCGGCGACCTCGAGGCCGGCGTGCGCCGCGCGCGCTGGCGCTGCGGCGCCGACGATTCCCTGCACGAGCGCGAGCTGCGCCACGTCTTCCTGTTCGTCGGCGCCGATCCGGAGACGCGCTGGCTCGAGGGCTGCGGCGTCGCGGTCGACCGCAGCGGCTTCGTGCTCACCGGCGTCGACGCCATCACGGGCCCGGACGGCCGCGCGCGCCCGGGCCGCGTGCCCAACCCGTTCGAGACCAGCGTGCGCGGCGCGTTCGCGGTCGGCGACGTGCGCGCGGGCTCGGTCAAGCGCGTGGGCGGGGCGATCGGCGACGGCGCGGCCGCAGTGGCGCTGATCCACCAGCACCTCGCGGCGCTGGCGGCCCGGACGGCCGTGGTGGCCTGACGACCCGTCACATCCGCGCCACGCGGCGGTCGCATCGTGGGCCAAGACCCTGCGGCCGGCGCTGGCGCATGCCTTGCCGATACTGGGGCCGATCGCCGCGCGCCGCTTCCTGCGCGGCCGCGCCATTCCATGCCCCGGAGATTCCCATGACGCACGTCAATGTCCCCCAGACCTTCCGCATCGCCGGCGAGCTCGAGATCCGGCGCCTCGGCTTCGGCGCGATGCGCATCACCGGCCCGGGCATCTGGGGCCCGCCGGCCGACCGCGACGAGGCCCTGCGCGTGCTGCGCCGCCTGCCCGAGCTGGGCGTCGACTTCATCGACACCGCCAACTCCTACGGCCCGAACGTCTCCGAGGAGCTCATCCGCGAGGCGCTGCATCCCTACACCGACGTGACGGTCGCGACCAAGGGCGGCCTGGAGCGCCCGGGCCCCGACCAGTGGTCGCCGCGCGGCGACCCGGTCTACCTCGTCAACGAGGCCGTCGCCAGCCGCGACCGCCTGGACGTCGGCCAGATCACGCTGTGGCAGTTGCACCGCATCGACCCCAAGGTGCCGCGCGACGAGCAGTTCGACGCGGTGCGCCAGCTGGTCACCGACGGCGTGATCGAGCACGCCGGCCTGAGCGAGGTGTCGGTCGCGGACATCGAGGCGGCCTCGAAGTTCTTCCGCGTCGCGAGCGTGCAGAACCGCTACAACTTCGCCGACCGCGGCAGCGAGGACGTGCTGGAGTACTGCGAGAAGCACGGCATCGCGTTCATCCCGTGGTTCCCGCTCGGCGCGGGCGAGCTCGCGCGCGCGGGCGAGAAGCTCGACGCCATCGCCTCGGCCCACGGCGCGACGCCCAGCCAGGTCGCGATCGCCTGGCTGCTGCAACGCAGCCCGGTCATCGTGCCGATCCCGGGCACCTCGAAGGTCGCGCACCTGGAGGAGAACGTCACCGCACGCGACATCGTGCTGAGCGACGAGGAGTTCGCGACGCTGGACGAGATGGGCAAGCCCAAGGGGCTGGGCCACGGGCGGGACTGAAGCGCTCAGCGCGCGTGTAGGGCGCGGGCGAGGCGCTCGATCTCGTCCGCCATCGCGAGCCGTTCCCGCCAGCGCGGAGGGATCGCGTCGGCGCCATGGTGCGCGCCGGCGAGCTGCCCGACGATGGCGGCGGTCGTGTCGGCGTCGTCGCCCAGGTTGGCGGCCGCGAGGACGGCCGATTCGAAGTCGGTCGTCGTGGCGAAGCACCACAGGGCGGCTTCGAGCGACTCGACGCAATATCCGCTGCCGTGGATCGCATCGGCAGGCTTGTCGCGCCAGTCGCCGCGCGCCAGGGCCTCGACGGCCGGCGTGCAGCCCGCCGGCGCGGGCCCCGACAGAAGCGCGGCCTTGGGCGCGCCTACCAGTGCACGACGCAGCAACTCCGCGAACAGCTCGCTGCAGTCCAGCGCCTCGGGCGCGGCGTGGGTCGTCCGCGTGCTCGCGCGCGCGGCGTCGCGCAGCGCGGCCGGGTCCGCCGCGAACCACATCGCGACCGGCGCGAGCCGCATCAACGCGCCGTTGCCGGCGGTGCGAGGATCGGGATCGCCGGCGTACGGCTCCCCGGTATCGAGATACCGCCGCAGTGCGCGCTGCACCGTCATGCCGATGTCGAAGCATTCGCCTGTCGCGCTGAAGTAGCCGTAGCGCCACCAGTTCACGTAGCGGTTCATCTGGTCGACGGGATCGTGGTCACGACGATGGACCAGGCTCGCCGCGAGGCAGAGCGCCATCGAGGTGTCGTCTGTCCACTCGCCGGGCGCAAGCGCGAACGGCCCGCCGCCGCTCATGTCCGTCACCGGGTCGAAGGAGCCGCGCGCGCAGAACTCCACCGACGTGCCGACGGCATCTCCGCACGCGAGGCCCAGGAGCGCTCCGCGCCAGCGGTCGAGAGGAGTGTTCGCGGTCATGGAGCTGGCCTCACCCTCGCGGGCTGAAGGTGCGCGGGAAGAACACCGGCGCGCTGCGATCCTTCAGGCGATAGCCCATCGGCGGGCGGTTGGAGTCGCTTTCCACCGTGCCGGTCTCGACGAGGAAGCCGGCCGCCATCATGCGCGTGCGGAAGCCGCTCTTGTCGACCGGGCGGCCCAGCACGATCTCGTAAGTGCGCTGCAGCTGCGGCAGCGTGAACGGCTCGGGCAACAGGAAGGCCGGCAGCGAGGTGTATTCGACCTTGCCGCGCAAGCGCTCGACGCCGGCCTGCAGGATCTGCGCGTGGTCGAACGCGAGCTTTCGGCGCGCGGGCAGCTCGTCGACCGCGAACCAGGCGACGTCGGCGGCGTTCGCACCCTTCTCGAGCACGACGCCGGCGGCCGGCATCAGCGCGAAATAGGCGTGCGTGGCCGACCAGCCGCGCGGGTCGCGCGCCGCGCCGCCCCAGCTCCCGAGCTGTTCGAGGTAGGGCGTCGCGACGCCGGTCTTCTCGCGCAGCTTGCGGCGCGCGCAGGCGAGCAGGTCGGCGTCGCGCTCGACGTCCACGAAGCCGCCCGGCAGCGCCCACGCGCCGGGGAAAGGCTCGCCGGGCCCCGAGGGCCGCTGCACCAGCAGGACCTTCAGCGCCTCGTCCAGCACCGTGAAGATGACGAGGTCGACCGTCGTGAACGGGCGGGGGAAGTCGTTGCGGGCGGCAGGCGGGCGGGCGGGCATGGCGGGGTCGGGCGCTTGACTTCGTGGTCGATGGGTTGTACTGTACACCTTTATTGGATGCACAGAACAACTTATCCCGGGACAAAGACAACGAATGAACAGGGAGATCCCATGACGCACGAGAACACCACCGACAAGGCGACCGTCCGCCGCAGCAAGTTCCTCAGCCTCGTGCTGCGCCACGAGCCGCAGCGGATCGGCATCGCGCTCGACCAGGCCGGCTGGGTGGCCGTCGACGAGCTGCTGGCCCGGGCCGCGGCCGCCGGCCGGACGATGACGCGCGCGCAACTCGACGAGGTGGTCGCGACGAGCGACAAGCGCCGCTTCGCCTTCAGCGAGGACGGCCTGCGCATCCGCGCCAGCCAGGGCCACTCCGTGGCGGTCGACCTCGGCCTGCCGCCGCGCGAGCCGCCACCCGAACTGTGGCACGGCACCGCCAGCCGCAACATCGCGTCCATTCTGCGCGCAGGCCTGGACAAACGCGCCCGTCACCACGTGCACCTCACCGCGAACCGCGCCACCGCGATCGCCGTCGGCGCGCGCTACGGCGTGCCCGTGCTGCTGCGCGTGGCCGCCGCCGCCATGGCGGCCGACGGCCACGTCTTTCACTGCTCGGACAACGGCGTGTGGCTGGTTGACGCGGTGCCGGCGAAGTACCTCGAGGTGGTCGCATGAGAGCCGCCCGCGACGGCCGCGCCGCGCTGGCACGGGAGACGCTCGCGATCGTCGACGCCGGCCGCTACGTCGCGCCGGACGGCCGGCCGGTCGACATCGGCGATGCGGTTCGGGCCTGCGTCGCCTCGACATACCTGGTGCTGCCCGAAGCCCGCGAGGCGCTCGCGGCGCGCGTCGCCGCCATCGGGGCGTTCGATGCTGACGTCGCGGTCGAGTTGACGGCCGAAACCACGCTGGCCGCCGCGCGCCGCCTGGCCGGCCGGGGCTTCGCCTGCGTCGGCGTGCTGAACTTCGCTTCGGCCCGCCATCCCGGAGGCGGCTTCCTCGGCGGCAGTCAGGCGCAGGAGGAATCTCTCGCACGCAGCTCGGCGCTTCACGCATCGCTCACGAGTCCCGCGGCCGAGCCTTACTACACGCACCATCGTGCCGAGCGCTCGCTGCTCTACACCGACCGCGTGGTCGTTTCGCCGGCCTGCCCGGTCGTGCGTGACGACGACGGCACGCTGCTCGCCGAGCCTCATGAGCCGACCTTCCTGACGTGCGCCGCGCCGAACGCGGGGGCGATCCAAGCGAACCAGCCGGAATCCCTGGCCCGGCTGCCCGAGGTCTTCGCACGTCGCATGGACGGCGTGCTCGCAGCGGCCGTCGACGCGGGCTGCGACGCGCTCGTGCTCGGCGCCTGGGGCTGCGGCGTGTTCCGCAACGACCCGGCGCTCGTCGCCGCGCTGTTCCGGGCGTGGCTCGCCGGCGGCGGCCCCTATGCGCGCCGTTTCCGGCACGTGTGCTTCGCGGTGTTCGAGTCGAGCGCGGACAAGCCGTGCCTGAAGGCGTTCGAGCGCGCGTTCGGCGGCCCGAAGTCTGCGCCGTTCGAGTGACGCCGGCTCCGCTTGCGCGCGGCGGTCGACTCAACCCCGCCCCATCCCGAACACCGCCTCCGGCGCCAGCACCGGCAGCAGCACCGAGCCCGCGCGCGCGAGCTGCGCGATCAGGCGCGAGGCGTCTCCGCCGCCGGCCAGGCCGCGTTCCTCGGACAGCTGCATCCGCGCGACCGGGCCGAGCTCCGAGACCAGCAGGCCGAAGTCCTGGCCGCCGGAGCGCATCACGATGGCGTGGCGATGCACGGCGCCCGGGCCGGCCTCGACGTCCGCCGCGATGTCCACGAGCGGCAGCGCGGCATCGTTCCACGTGACGTAGCCCGCATGGCGCTGCGCGAAGCCGCCGCGCCAGACGCGCACCGCCGCCGCGACCTCGATGCACTCCACGACCGCCTCCGCGGGCACGCCCAGCAGCCGGTGGCCGACGAGGAAGGTCGCGATCTCGGCGCCGTCGTCGACCGGAGGGATCTCCGGCAGCGCGTCGACCGCCGGCGCGACCGGCGTGCCGCAGGGCACGATCACCACGCCGACAAGCGCCGCGCCACCCGGCGCAGGTCCCGTGCCGAGCGCCTGCGCCAGCGCCGCCGCGCCGACCACGAAACAGCGGCCGTCCTCGACCAGGACGCCCGACCACGCCTGCCCCGGCGCCAGGGCCAGGACCGACGCGGGCAGCGCGACGGGCAGCTCGCCGGTGCGCGCGATCACCACGCCATCGGATCTGCAGAACGCCGCGACGGCGCCCGAGGCCTCCGGCAGCACCTGGCGCAGGATGGACTCGAGCCGCGGCTTCGCATCCAGCACGAGGCCGAGGCCGCCCGCGGCGCGACTGCCTGCCAGCAGCGGCGCTGCCACGATGCAGGTCGGCGCGCCGT
>DASVLN010000542.1:0-2924 GCA_036384855.1 Burkholderiaceae bacterium
TCAGCAGCGCCAGCGCCGCCGCCGGATCGGAGGCCGCCAGCGCCGCGACCGACGCGATGGCGGCCTCCGCCGCGTCGCGCTGAGCCCGGCGGGATCCGAAAAGGAATCAGGCCGCACGGTGGCGGCCTGATCGGCGATGCCCGGCCGCGCGAAGGGGCGGGCGTCGATGCCCGGGAACGCACCTCGGGCGGGACGGGGGGCGGCTCACTGGCGCGTCAGCGGCACGTCGGCCCACGGACCGTCGCGGCCGGGGGCGCGCACCTCGGGCATGCGCGCGGGCCTGCGGTGCGTCGGTGCGCCCGGGACGGGCCAGTTGAGATCCTCGACGAAGACGAGGCGCGGCGCGCGCACGGACGGCGGCGCGCAGGAGCGGCGGCCGGTATGGCTTGCGGCAATGGAATTCATGGCGGACATCCGGTATCGGGCCGTCCGCCCGCGCGGCGTGCGGGGAGCGGACGGCTCGGGGTCACGGTCGATCAGCGGCGATCGCCCTTCTGCTGCTGGCGGCCCGACTGCTGGTCGATGCTGCCGCTGCCGCTGCGGCTCTGGTCGTCATCGCGCAGGTTGCGGCCCGATTGCGGCGCGTTGCTGTCGCGGGTCGACGACGAGCGGGAGGACTGGTCCTGTTGCGAGGGCGACTTGTCCTGCTTGCTCTGGTTCTGCTGGCTCATGAGAAATCTCCAGAAGTGACGCCGGCGGCCCCATGTCGCCGGTCCAGATGGCGGAGCGCGCGCGCCGCCAACCGGGATGCGGCAATGGGGGCGCCCGCCCTCCCCGGATTCGCATACCCGGGGAGGTAAAGACGCCGCAACCTTCAGAAGGACTTCGTGACGCTCACGTATGCCGCGCGGCGCGGCCCGAACTGCGGCGCGCCGACGCCGATGCCGGTGCCGTCGCGCAGCTCGTACGCCTTGTCCAGCAGGTTCAGCAGCGACAGCCGCAGCTCGACGGGCCCGAGCCCCCTGCCGAGATCCAGCGACTGGGCCACCGACGCGTTGAGCTGCATATAGCTCGGCAGGTGCTGCGTGTTGGCGAAGCCGTTGCGCAGGCCGGAGCCGAACAGCGCGTCCGCACCGACGGTCGTCTTCGTGGGGAAGCGATAGGAGAAGCCGGCCGAGGCGGTGGCCAGCTGGTCGTGGTCGAGGTGCACCCAGCGAGCGTCGATGTAGCCGATCTCGTCGGGGTCGAAGTTGAACTGCCCCGTCTCGAGCCCCTTGCCCTCGGCGCGCGACAGCGCGAGGTTGCCCCAGGCCGTCAGCCCGCCCTGGTGCAGGTTGGCGCTCAGCTCGACGCCGCGGATGCGCCCGCGGTCGTAATTGAACGCGGAGTAGACCAGCGCGTTGCCGAACTGGCCCTCGTCCTGCAGGTGGCGCACCTCGCGGTCGTAGGCGTCCAGGCCCAGCGTCAGCGCGGCGGTCGCCTGCCACGAGAGGCCGGCGTCGAAGTAGTTCGAGCGCTCGGACTTCACCGCGGTGTCGGCGTCGGAGGGCAGCGCATTGGTCGTGCCGGAGAACTTCGCCACGGAGGTGGTGTCGATCTTCTCGGTCGGCGGCGGCGTGAAGTAGCGCGCGTAGCCGGCGTGCACGCGCAGCGTGGGCGTCGCGTCCCAGGTCAGGCCGAGGCGCGGGCTGAGCTGGTGCTCGCGCACGACCGTGTCGACGTCGTCGAAGCGCGCGCCGTAGTTGATCGTCAGCCCCTTGGCCGGCTGCCACTCGTCCTGCAGGTACAGGCCCCAGAGCCGGCCGTGGATCGCGGTGTCGTCGACGATGGTCTCCGGCACGTCGCTCGTCTGGTGGCCGTCGGCGTCGGCGGGGAAGACCGCGGAGGAGTTGTCGACGACGAAGCGCTCGCGCTGCGCGAAGAACCCGCCGCGCAGCGTATGGGCTCGGCCGAGCGCGACGCTGCCGTCGAACTGCAGGCCGTCGGCCGTGTTGCGGCGCAGGATCTCGGCGGCGATGCCGTCGAAGACGAGGTCGCCGACCGGATCGGGCGTGTAGCGGACGTCGGTGGCGCGGTGGAAGTACGAGAGCTGGTAGTCGACGCCGCCGTCGGCCTGGCCGGCATGGCCCTGCCACGAGAGCACCTCGAACTGGTTGCGCTCGCGCTGGCGGGCGTCGAGCGCGGCGGAGTCGATGCCGGACGCGCCGGCGAGCGAGTACGACGGCGCCTGGCCGGGCACGTCCGGGAGCTGGAAGCGGTTGTTCGAGGTGCCGAACATCAGGTTGAGCCGGTCGTCGTCGTCGAGCACGTACGACACCGTGCCGAAGCCCTTGGCCTGGCGCGTCGTGTCGTGCAGCGCGTCCTTCGAGGCGGTCGGGTTCTCGATGCCCAGGCCGTCGCGCAGCAGCGAGCCGGTCAGGTAGTAGCTGACGGCCCCGTGCGTGCCGCCGATCTCGCCGCTGCCTTCCTCGTGGGCATTGCTGCCGCCGGTCCAGCTGACGCTGCCGGAGTCGCCCGCGGGCTGCGCCTTGGTGCGGATGTCGACGACCGCGGCCGTGCGGTAGCCGTACTGCGCCGGCAGCGCGCCGGTCAGGATGGCGATGTTGTCGGCGAAGCGGGTCTCGAGCGACTGCCCGAAGCCGCTGATCGCCTCGGGGATGACGACGCCGTCGATGCGGTACTGCACGTTGGCGTGGTCGCCGCGCACGTGCAGCTGGCCGTACGAATCCTGCACCACGCCGGGCGACTGCAGCACGACCTGGTTGAGCGGCGTCGCCTCGCCCAGCGGCAGCGCCGCGATGTCGGCGTCGCTGAACTTGTACTGGCTGGTGCCGGTGTCGGGCGAGAGCCCGTTGCGGGCGGCGTCCAGCCGCTGGCGCACGCCGTCGACGACGACGTTCTGCACCGCGGCGATGGGGCCGGCGGACGGCGCATCGACGGCCGCCCTGCCGGCGACGCTGGCCGCGGAGGCGGGCGCCGCGGCC
>DASVLN010000543.1:0-4461 GCA_036384855.1 Burkholderiaceae bacterium
TGTCCTCGTCGGACGGTGGCGCCGCCATCGACTCACGCCTTGCCGAGCACCTTGGCCACCGCCGGCGCGCGCAGGCGGTGCGGCGCGGGCAGGTCGGCGCCCACCAGCGGCGCGAGGTAGTCGCGGAACGCCGGGCTCACGTCGTTGCCGGCCTCGGCGAGCAGGACGTCCTCCATCGTGCGCGTCTTCGCGGCGACGGCCTCCAGCGGCTGCAGCACGTAGTCGACGGCGTAGTGGCCGGTGCGGCGGATCGCCACCGAGCCGTCGCGATCGCCCCACAGCGCGAAGTGCACGGCCCGCTCGCCGACCTCGCGCGCCTCGTGCTGGTCGACCTCCGAGACGCAGCCGAGGAACGAGCGCTGCAGGTAGCCGAAGGTGTCGCCGCGCACGCGCTTGATGCCCAGCCGGGACTTGATCTCGTCGCAGAGCAGGTCGGCCAGCGCGCCCGTGCCCGAGAGCTGCACGTTGCCGTGGGCGTCGCGCTCGACGTTCTTCGCGAGCTTCTCGGCGATGGTCGCGCCCGACTCGTCGTGGATGCCTTCGGAGACCGCGATCACGCAGCGCCCAAGGCGCTCGTGGCAGGCCTTCACGTCGGCGAGGAACCTCGGCAGCGCGAAGCTGCGCTCGGGCACGTAGACGAGGTGGGGGCCGTCGTCGGGCAGCTGGCGCGAGAGCGAGGCCGCCGCCGTGAGGAAGCCCGCGTGGCGGCCCATCACCACGCCGACGTAGACGCCCGGCAGCGCCGCGTTGTCGAGGTTCGCGCCCGCGAACGCCTGGGCGACGAAGCGCGCCGCCGAGGGGAAGCCGGGCGTGTGGTCGTTGCCCACGAGGTCGTTGTCGATCGTCTTCGGGATGTGGATGCAGCGCAGCGGGTGGCCCGCCTTGCGCGCCTCCTCGGCGACGATGCGCACCGTGTCGGACGAGTCGTTGCCGCCGATGTAGAGGAACACGCCGATGTCGTGCGCCTGCAGCACCGCGAGGATCTCCCGGCAGTACTTCAGGTCGGGCTTGTCGCGCGTCGAGCCCAGCGCCGACGCGGGCGTGCGCGCGACGCCCTCGAGGTTGTGGCGCGTCTCCTGCGTGAGGTCGAGGAAGTCCTCGTTCACGATGCCCCGCACGCCGTGGCGGGCGCCGTAGACGCGCGCGACCTGCGGGAAGCGGCGCGCCTCGAGCACGGCGCCGACGAGCGACTGGTTGATGACCGCGGTCGGGCCGCCGCCCTGCGCGACGAGGATCTTCACGGGACTCATGGACGCGTCTCCTTGGTGCCGGTGCGGCCGCGCGATCTTAAGCCTCGCGGGCCAGGCGGCGCTGCCGGTGGATGTCGTGCGTCACGAACGGGTCGTCGCCCTCCGGCCGCTCGAGCCAGTGGCGATGCTCCAGCGTCGCGCGGATGTCGGCCAGGCCGCTGTCCCAGTGGTTGCGCATGGTGACGGCGCCGAACTCGTAGTCCTTGGACAGCCCGTCCCACTCCTTTTCCTGGTAGATCAGCTGGATCACCGACACGCAGCGCGCGGTGGCCTGCTGCGCGGCGGCGCGGCAGGCGGGGTCGAACTCGCGCACCTCGGGCGGGATGCGCTCGAGCAGCTCGCGCAGCAGCCGGCGCTGGCGCTGCTCCTGCGCCTGCGTGTCGGTGATGGTGCGGGTGCGGCTCGAGTACTGGATGTCCTTCACGCGCTCCTGGGCGTCGATCACGTTGGTCGGCACCTTGCCGCGCGCGCTCCAGAGGTCGACCTGGAACGCCAGGGTGTCCTGGCGCGGATGGCCGTCCAGGACCTGCGACAGCGGCGTGTTCGAGACCAGCCCGCCGTCCCAGAACCAGCGCAGGCCGCGCGGCTTGCCGGTGTCGCGGGCGGGATCGACGGGGCCGGGTTCCTCGATGGCGATCGCCGGGAAGCCGGGCGGCAGCGCGCCCGAGGCCATGACGTGCTCCGCGCGCAGGCGGTGGCGCCAGCGGCCGTGCTGGTTGTCGAAGACCTCGAAGTTGCCGGTCTCGACGTCGACCGCCGAGATCGTCATCCGCATCGGCCCGTGGTTGACGCGGTCGAAGTCGACCAGGCGCTCCAGCGTGGCCTTCAGCGGCGCGGTGTCGTAGAAGCTCGCCGTCCGCGGCGCCGGCGTGCCGAGCCAGGAGAGCGGGGCGCGCGGCAGGAAGAAGCCGCGCTGGCCCTCGGTGATCGCGCGCCAGGCGCTCAGGCCGTTCCAGACCTCGCGCCGCCAGTCGTTCATGGGCGCGACATGGGCGTCGAGCCAGGGCATCGCGTCGGGCCACAGCGCGGGCTGCGTCACGGTCGTCCAGAAGTCCTTCAGGCGCGCCAGCCGCGTGGCGGGCGGGTTGCCGGCGATGATCGCCGCGTTGATGGCGCCGATGGAGATGCCGGCGACCCAGTCCGGCTCGATCCCGGCCTCGTCCAGGCCCTCGACGACGCCCGCCTGGTAGGCGCCGAGCGCGCCGCCGCCCTGCAGCACGAGGGCGATCGTCTCGAAGGGCGGGCGGGGCAGGTGCGGCATGGCGGGCGGTTCCGTCGTCGTGGAGGCGGGGCGAAGCTTATCGAGTCCGCATGTCGCAGCGCTGAACCGGGATTTGCTCTAATCGCCGGATGACCGCCTCCCCCTCCGCCCTGCTGGCCTCGGAGCTGGCCGCCGCCGGCATCCGCGACGTCCAGTGCGTGTTCCCGGACGTCTCCGGCGTCCCTCGCGGCAAGCTCATGCCCGCGGCCGCCTTCGCCGCCGGCGCCGAGCTGCGCATCGCCCAGGCGATCCCGATGCAGTGCGTGACGGGGGAGTACTCGTACGACCCGATCTTCCCCGACCAGGATCCGGACGTGATCCTCGTGCCCGACCTCGCGACGCTGCGCGCGGTGCCCTGGGCCGCGACGCCGCGGGCGATGGCGATCCACGACTGCTTCGAGCTCGATGGCTCGCCCTGCCGCTTCGCGCCGCGCACGATCCTGAAGGACGTGCTCGCCCGCTACGCCGCGCGCGGTCTCGTGCCGGTGGTCGCGCCGGAGATCGAGTTCTACCTCGTCGCGCCCGTCGACGACGCCGACGCACCCCTGCGCGCGCCCGCGATGCGCGCGGGCCGGCGCGAGGTCGGGCAGTCGGCCTTCGGGCTGGACACGCTCGACGAGCACGCCGCGTTCTGGGCCGAGCTGCGACTCGCGCTGGACACGCTGGGCGTGCGCGCCGACACCTGGATCCACGAGGTCGGCCTGACGCAGTACGAGATCAACCTCGTGCACGGCGACGCGCTGGCGGCGGCCGACCAGGCCTTCCTGTTCAAGATGGCGGCCAAGGAGGTGGCGCTGCGCCACGGCATGCAGGCCGTCTTCATGGCCAAGCCGATCGCGGGCCAGCCCGGCAGCTCGATGCACCTGCACCAGAGCGTGGTCGACGCCGCGGGCCGCAACGTCTTCAGCGCCGACGATGGAAGCGAGACCGCCGCGTTCCGCCACTTCCTCGGCGGCCTGCAGGCGAACCTGCCGGAGCTGATGCTGGTCTTCGCGCCCTTCGTCAATTCCTACCGCCGCTTCGTGAAGCAGAGCCAGGCGCCGGTCAACTTCCACTGGGGCGTCGACAACCGCACGACGGGCCTGCGCATCCCGCGCAGCGGGCCGGCGGCGCGACGGGTCGAGAACCGGGTCGCCGGCGCGGACGCCAACCCCCACCTCGCCATCGCCGCGACGCTGGCCGCCGGCCTGGACGGCCTGGAGCGCGAGCTCGCGCCCACGCCCGAGCTCGCCACCAGCGCGTACGAGGAGGCGCACGCGCTGGCGCGCACCTTCCCAGCGGCGCTCGACGCGTTCCGCGGCGGCGCGGCCGCGGTGCGGCTGTTCGGCGAGCGCTTCTGCACCGCCTATGCCGCGGTCAAGGAGCTCGAGTACGAGCACTGGCTCGCCGAGATCGGCGCGTGGGAGCGGCGCTACCTCGCGGCGCAGGCGTGACGATGGCCGATACCTCACCCCGTACCTCGCCGCATGTGGCGGTGGTGGGCGGCGGTCCGGCCGGGCTGATGGCCGCCTCGGCGATGCAGGACGAAGGCGCGCGCGTCGAGGTCTTCGACGCGATGCCCTCGGTCGGCCGCAAGTTCCTGCTCGCGGGCATCGGCGGGCTGAACCTGACGCATTCGGAGTCGCTGCCGGCCTTCGTGAAGCGCTTCGGCGATCGCACGGCCACGCTCGCGCCGCTGCTGGAGGCCTTCGGGCCTGACGCGGCGCGCGCCTGGGCCGCGAGCCTCGGCATCGAGACCTTCGTCGGCACCTCGGGCCGGGTGTTCCCGAAGGACATGAAGGCCGCACCGCTCCTGCGCGCCTGGCTGCACCGCCTGCGCGCCGGCGGCCAAGGGCGGCCCGCGGTGCGCTTCCACCAGCGCCATCGCTGGCTCGGCTGGAGCGGCGACGGCGCGCTGCGCTTCGAGACGCCCGATGGCGAGACCGCGCGCGCGTTCGACGGCGTGGTGCT
>DASVLN010000544.1:0-3306 GCA_036384855.1 Burkholderiaceae bacterium
GGCATGCCGGTCGTGCCCGCCGCGCCGCGCGGCCGCTGCATCGACGACGAGGGCAACGACCCGCGCAGCGTGCCGCCCAGCCGCACCGTGCCCGGCAACACCTCGGCCACGCAGGCGCCCGTCACCGCCGACTCGCGCGCGCCGCGCATGAACCTGCTGAAGATGGTGCAGGACGCGATCCGCCGCAGCAACTCGGTCGGCGCGGCGCGGCTGCTCGCCGAGGCCGCGCAGGACGACATCGACGAGACGCGCGCGGGCTACCTGCCCACCATCAACGCCACCGGCCAGGTCGGCGGCGTCGACGCCGGCGCGCCGAGGACCACCACCACGCGCGGCAGCCAGTACCAGGCCGGCGTCAACGCGAGCGGCCCGATCTGGGACGGCGGCCGCATCTCCGACCTCGCCGGCTGGCGCACCCACCTCGCCGAGGCCGCGCGCCTGGGCGAGATCGGCGCGCAGGAGCAGGTCGCGCTGCAGACGGTCTCCCTGGCGCTCGATCGCAGCCGCTACGCCGTCGAGGCCCAGGTCTACGACCAGTACGCCAACAAGATGGCCTGCCTGGTCGACGCGCTGCAGGACATCGTCGCCGCCGACCGCGGCCGCACGAGCGAGCTGGTGCAGGCGAGGAAGACGCAGCAGCAGGCCGAGCTGATGCGCGACCAGACGCTGTCGCAGAAGCGCGTCGTCGAGGTGCGCCTGCGCCGCTTCGTCGGCGACGATCTGCCGCCGACCGAGGGCATCACCTCCGTCATGCTGGACATCCCGGACCTGCAGGACCTGATCACGATCGCCGGCCGCGCGCCCGAGATCGCCGCGCAGGCCGAACAGGCCGATGCGTTGGACAGCTACGTCAAGGCGGTGCTCGATGGCCGCAAGCCGCAGATCGGCTGGCTGATCGCGGCCACGCACACCGGCGGGGTCGCGCCGAGCCGCTCGATGTCGGGCGGCATCACGGTCTCGGTGCCGCTGTTCGACCCTGCGATCTCGCACACCGCCGACGCGGCGCGCAAGCGCGCGCTGGCCGCCCACATGCAGCGCGACGACGCGCTCGAGGAGCGCAAGTACCGCATGACCGAGGTGCACGAGCAGGCCGAGCACTCGCTCGATCGCGCGCGCCACGTCGTCGACATCCTCCACAACAGCGAGCTGGTGCGCAACTACACGCTGCAGCAGTGGCAGCAGCTGGGCAAGCGATCGCTGTTCGACGTCATGGGCGCCGAGGCCGACCACTACACGATGCGCGTGCAGTACGTCGACGCGCTGTACGACACGCAGCAGTCCAACGCGCTGCTGTGGTCGCTGGGCCTGGGGCTGGCCGTCCACCTGCAGTGACGGCGGCGGCGCGGCTTATCGGCACGCGGCGCGGCCGGCCAAGCGTCCGCGTCGTCGCGATGGCGGGCATTTCGTGATGCATTGCGCACGACGCCTCCCCAGAAGGGGTGAGTCGCCGCGATCCAGGCCCGTCCTGACGGGTGTTTGACAGCTTGGGTTCCTAGCATTCCTCCCAGTCGATTCAAATTGGGGGTAATGAGATGAACAAGCTGAAGATGGCCGCGATCGCGGCGACGGCGGTGCTCGCCGGCGGCGCCTGCGCGGCACCCGCCACGGAGCACGGCGCCAAGACGCTGACGCCGGTGGTCGATCCGTCGAATCCGTCCGAGACGGACTGGACGATCTCGAACGCGTCCTTCCTGGCGCACGGCGGCACCGAGTCCGGCAAGAAGGGCGACCGCTTCGACGACGTCTACACGTTCACGCTGTCGAACCCGTACAACCTCGTGGACCTGGGCGCGAACGCGACGATCAACCGCACCCCGGCCGTCAGCTTCAGCGGCTGGACGCTCTACGACGTCAGCACGCACACGACGATCGACAGCGCCGCGTCGCTGATCTCCAACGGCGTCGAGGTCGACGACCTGAACCTGGGTGCCGGCACCTACACCTTCGAGCTGAAGGGCACGTTCGTGCAGGCCAAGGGCACCTACACCGGCTACGTGAGCGCGCAGGCGGTGCCGGAGCCGGCCGAAGCGGCGCTGCTGCTGGCGGGCCTCGGCCTGGTGGGCCTGGTCGCGCGCCGTCGCAAGGCCTGAACCTGGAGGAGAAGGCGCGGCCGCTCCTGCGGCGTCTCAGTCCGCCAGCAGCGCGCCCAGGATGCGGTCGGTGGCGAAGAAGATGTTGTCGATCTTGCCGGACTGCACCGCCACCTTGCGGCCGTCGAAGGCGACGCCGCACGCGCGGTTGTCGGCCATGCCGACGGGCTTGGTCTTGACCGCGAACTGCGGGCCGACGTACTCGAACAGGTCGCGGAAGGCCGGCAGGTAGGGCATCACCTCGGCCTCCATCACCGCGCGCTTGCGCTGCACGAGCTCGTCGTCGATGCCGGCGAGCACCGCGTAGGCCTCGGCCTTGGTCGCGCAGCGGCCCAGCGGCGTGTGCGTGACGGACGACAGCGTGAACTGGTGGTCGCGGCCGATCGGGTAGATCGACCACAGCGGCCCGTCGACCAGCGTGACCGCCGGGAAGCGTTCCGCGGCGCCGTTGGCGGCCGAGGCGCGGCAGCGGTAGTACAGCAGCAGCGTCGGTTCGTAGTACCAGGCCTCGCTGGCCGGCGCGAGCGCACCCCAGGTGGCGTCGACGAAGTAGTCGAAGCGCTCGCCGTTGACGGCCACGCTGCCGGTCGATTCCCTGACCGACTCGACGAAAGTGCCCAGGTGCGCCGAGCCGTTGAGGCGGCCGCCGAAGTGCTCGCGCGCCTTGTCGGTCAGCACCACGCGTTCGTCGCAGCGCACGGCGCCCTCGAACCTGTTCGGGTCGAGGCCCGGCACGACGGTCGCGGAGACGCGCTCCACGGAGATGCCGCTGGCCAGCATGATCGAGAAGTAGGTCTCGAAGTCGATCAGCGACGCGCCTTTCGGCACGAGGTAGATGTTCTGCGCGACGCCCTGGGACAGCCGCGGGTAGCGCTCGACGAAGCGGTGGTAGCCGTCTCGCGACTGGTGGCGCGTGATGGCCGAGCGCGCGTAGTGCAGGCCCTGGTGCAGGCGGAACTGGTTGTTGCCCGAGGCCTCGCTGAACAGGCGCTCGTTGCGCTCGAACAGCTTGACCTCCACGCCCTGGGACTTCAGCGCGCTGGCGATGTGGCAGCCGTACCAGCCGCCTCCTGCGATGGCGACCTTCATGCCGCGGGTTCCTCGATCAGGGCCGGCGCGAGGAAGCGGGCGACGCGCGCGCTCCAGCCGACGTTGCGAACCGGCTCGCGCGCGGGCGGCGCGTCGAGCAGGGCCTGCGCCGGCGCGACGAGCGCGG
>DASVLN010000545.1:0-6142 GCA_036384855.1 Burkholderiaceae bacterium
GGGCGGCCCGCGCCACGCAAAACGGCGTATTGTGGCCTGCGCCGGCGACGGTTCCGGCGACCGTCGGTAACACCTCGGGGCGGGAAAACGCCGAGACCGCGGATTGCCCGCGCGTCATTGGGCGTCCGGCGGCAGCCGCACGCGGTGCAGGACGGTCACGAGCGCCGCGTTCTGGCGCCAGACCAGCGAGCGCTCGCGGATCACGTGCTGCTCGTAGCGCAGCTGGCCGTAGATCTCGAAGTAGTCGGACTGGAAGGTCAGCAGCCCGACGTCCTGCGTGAGGCCGCCGAGGGCGTTCTCGATGTCGCGCGTGCTCTTGAAAGGATTCTGCTGGCGCTGCTGCACGAGGTTGTTGGCCATCGCCTGCACGCCGGAGGCCGCGACCGCCAGCACCGGCGCCGCGGCGGTGTTGGCGTTGATCTTCGTGACCTGCAGCGGCTGGCCGGGCGGCGGCGGGATGAGAACGACGTAGGGCTCGAGCTGCTGGATCGTCTTGGCGTCGACGCCGTACCACGCGAGGTCGGCCAGCGTCTGCGGCATCAGCACGGCCTGCGCGTGGTCCTGCGCGGACGTGACGTTGGAAGCACCGTCCCAGCTCATGGTGAAGTTCGACGCGATGGCCGCGCACGTCGATTGCGCGACGTTGATCTGCGCGCACAGCAGCTCGAAGCGCACCGTCTCGTTGCGGGTATCGGCGACCAGGTTGTAGAGGTTGTACTTCGACTGCGCGTCGGTGATCTGGCCCGAGAGGTAGGCGTCCGGGCCGCTGTCCTCGGACGCGGCGTGGCTGCCGTCGGCCGACAGGAAGCTGGAGAGCTTGGTCTCGGCCAGCGGCGTCGCCCAGGGCTGGGTGAGGTCGTCCTGGACGTGGCCGTTGCGGATCTGCGAGCGCAGGATCAGGTCGCCCCAGTCGAGCGCGGCGTTCAGCAGCCACTGTCCCTGGCCGCGCGCGCGGTCGGCCGCCTCGACCTCGATGCCGCGCCACTGGAGCCACACCATGCCGGCGGCCAGCGTGGCGACGAGCGTCATGATGAGTAGCGCGAGCAGGATGGCGGCGCCGCGCGCGCGGCGGGGGAGCGATCGGCGCGTCATTGGGTGCCGCTCGAGGGAACCCGCGGGGACGAGGAATACGCGATCCAGTGCGGCAGCAGCACCTCGCGCATGAAGTCGCCCTCGGGGAGCTTGAGCGTCAGGCGGATGCCGTCCGGCGGCACGGTGCGCGTCGTCTGCGCGTTGTTCCAGCTGCAGCCCGCGTTGGCCGAGCCGCTGGCGTTGTTCGGGTTGCAGAGATAGACCTGGAAATCGTCGACGTTGTCGAGCACGGGCACCATGCCGTCGAGGCCGCCCAGTTGCTGGCTGCGCATCCACTGGTCGCTCAGCTGGCCGAAGTGGGTGACCGGCGCGCTTGCCCAGCGCTGCCACTGGCGGCCCTGCACCGTCCAGACGACGATCTCGACGCCGCCCGGCGCCTGGCGCGTCAGGCGCAGCGTGCCGCCGTTGAAATCCACCGGGTTGGCCACCGCGCCCGTGTTGACGACCTGCGAGACGTCGTACTCGAACTGCGAGATGCCCGTGGCGAGCTTGAGCGTGCGGTTCGTCGCGGCCTGGGCGCCGTCGCGGGCGCGGACGATGGCGTCGACGCCGCGAAAGGCCATCGCGGCGAGGATCGCCATGATCAGCAGCGCGACCAGCGCCTCGACGAGGGTGAAGCCGGCGGGCGGCGGGGTGCGCTTCATCGCGACACGACCGTGGAGATCGTCAGCAGGGTGTGGCCCGTGTCGTCGGCGACGATCGTGTCGACGCGGCGGAAGCTCGGGTTGGGCGTCGGCTGCGTCTTGAGCATGCCCTTGAACGCACGGCCGAGCTCGGTGCAGTCGAACGGCGTCGTGCCGACGTTGGGGAAGGTGGCGGTCAGGCGCAGTTCGGTGAGCTCGTTGTCCGCGCACCATTGCGCGAGGGTGACGTCGGACAGCCGCTGCGAGGTGTCGGTGACCGAGCTCGCCGCCCGCGAGCCGGCCGCGAGGGCGACCGCGACGATCGCGACCGCGACCAGCACCTCGATCAGCGTGAAGCCCCGGGCCGCGCCCGCGCCGCGGCCGATCATTGCGCCGCGACCCGGTTGCCGTCGTCGGCGCCCGGCACGATCACCGCGAACGGCGCGAGGCCATCGCTGCCGACCGTGAGCTCGTGGCCGCCCAGGCGCAGGACGATGCGCTGCGGCGGCAGCATGGGTTCCGGGCCGAGCAGCACCTGCGGCTGGCCGACGATCTCGGCGCGCGTATCGGCGTCGAGCCAGCGCGTGGGCAGCTCGGCCGCGGTCACGCTGGGCAGGCCGACGAACTGGAAGCTCGATCCGTCCTGGCTGGGCTGCCAGCGCACGTCGGTGCCGACGATGCGCGACTGTGCACGGGCGCTTTCCAGCACCGCGGACAGGCGCGCCCCTTCCTCGTCGAGCTTGTTCTGCGAGGCGTCGCGCATCGACAGCGTCACCATGCCCGTGGCCACCGCCACCAGCAGCATCACGACCATCAGCTCGAGCAGGGTGAAGCCGGCCGCGACGCGGCCGCGCGCCTCACTCCCAGGAGCCGACGTCCGCGTCGTCGCCTTCACCGCCGGGCTGCCCGTCGGCGCCGTAGCTGAACACATCGATCTCTCCGTGGGTGCCGGGGTTGGCGTACTGGTACGGATGGCCCCAGGGATCCTGCGGCAGCTTCTCGAGCTCCTGCTTCCAGTTGCCGACGCTGCCCGACGTGGGCTTGTTCACGAGCGCGTCCAGGCCCTGGTCGGCGGACGGGTAGCGGCCGTTGTCCAGCTTGTACATCTTGAGCGCGTTCATGATGCTCTGGATGTCGGCCTTGGCGGCCGTGGACTTGGCCTGGCCGATCCGGCTCAGCACCGCGGGCGCGATGAGCGCCGCCAGGACGCCGATGATGACGATCACCACCATCAGCTCGAGCAGCGTGAAGCCGCGGGCGCGGCGCGATGCGTTCAGCGTGTTTTTCATGAGGGGTTCCGGAGGGGGCGGCGGGCACCAGGTCTTGAATCATAATCGCCGCATGAGTTCCCGCTGGACTGGCTTCCTCGTCTGGGCCCTGGTGGCGGCATCGACCGCGTTCTGGGGCCTGAAGATCTTCGCCGCGACGCGCCCGCTGCCCGCCAGCGTGCAGACGCCCGGCGACGCGACGCCCCGGTCCGGCCCGATGGAGCACGTGTTCGGCGCGGTCGTCGTGCCCACGGCGGCGGCCTCGGTCCAGCCCATGTAGCGCAGCATCATCTCGCCGGACAGGATCAGCGAACCCGGGTTGACCTTGTCGAGGCCGGCGTATTTCGGCGCGGTGCCGTGGGTCGCCTCGAACACCGCATGGCCGGTCACGTAGTTGATGTTGCCGCCGGGCGCGATGCCGATGCCGCCGACCTGCGCGGCGAGCGCATCCGAGAGATAGTCGCCGTTGAGGTTCAGGGTCGCGACCACGTCGTATTCGGCCGGGCGCAGCAGGATCTGCTGCAGGAACGCATCGGCGATCGCGTCCTTGACCGTGATCGTCCTGCCGGTCTTCGGATTCCCGAAGGTCATCCATGGGCCGCCGTCGAGTTCGACCGCACCGAACTCCTTCTGCGCGAGGGCGTAGCCCCAGTCGCGGAACGCGCCCTCGGTGAATTTCATGATGTTGCCCTTGTGCACCAGGGTCACCGATGAACGGTCGTTGTCGACCGCGTATTCCAGTGCCGCGCGCACGAGGCGCTCGGTGCCATCCCTCGAGACCGGCTTGATGCCGAAGCCGGACGTGTCCGGGAAGCGCACTTTCTTGTAGCGGTCCGGGAAGTTGTCCTTCAGCAACGACGCGAACTTCTTCGCGTCGTCGGTACCTTCCTGGAATTCGATGCCGGCGTAGATGTCCTCGGTGTTCTCGCGGAAGATCGTCATGTCGACCCTGGACGGATCCTTCACCGGCGAAGGCACGCCCTTGAACCAGCGCACCGGGCGCAGGCAGGTGTAGAGGTCGAGCATCTGGCGCAGCGCGACGTTCAGCGAGCGGATGCCGCCGCCGACCGGCGTGGTCAGCGGACCCTTGATCGAGACGAGGTATTCGCGGCAGGCGGCGACGGTTTCGTCGGGCAGCCAGTTGCCGACCCGGTTGAACGCCTTCTCGCCGGCGAGCACTTCCATCCAGTGGATCCGGCGCCTGCCGCCGTAGGCCTTGGCGACGGCGGCATCCAGCACGCGCACCGAGGCGCGCCAGATGTCCGGCCCCGTGCCGTCGCCCTCGATGTACGGCACGACCGGATTGTCGGGCACCGCGAGCCGGCCGTGCGCGATCGAGATCTTGGCGCCGCCTGCGGGCGGCGTGGGTGTGGCGTCCGTCATTGGGTTCTCCGGATGAGGCGGGAGGGTGCGACCCCGGCATGCGCGGGGACAGTCGCCCATTGTCGCGCGTCCGGCCCGATCAATGAAGCGCGTGCCGGCGAGCGGCGGCCGGCGGCCGGCGGACGCGCGACCGGAGCATGCAGGCCGCGCTCCCGCTGGCTGGTCGGCGTGCTACCGTTGTGCCGCCGCCGGCATGCTTCGCGGTGGCACGATTCGGGTGCGGGCGACCGCAGGCCGTCCCGCGTGACAGGAGCGGAGCCCGCATGCGCATCGGCATCGTGGTCGACTCGGCCTGCGACCTTCCGCGCGAATACCTGCTGCGCAACGCGATCACGGTGCTGCCGATCACCCTGCGTGTCGGCGACGAAACACTCGTCGACGACCGCTATCCGGCGACCACGCGGCGTTTCCTCGATGAGCGCCTCGGTGCGCGAGGCCATTCCGCCGAAACCGAGCCGCTCGGTCCCGCGCAGATCCGCGACCTGTTCCTCGAACGACTCGTGATCGACTACGACTGCGTGTTCTGCCTGACCATCACCGCGACGCGCAGTCCGATCCATGCCCACGCGAGCCAGGCCAGCTTCGCGATCCTGAAGGACTACCGGCCGATCCGCCGCAACGCCGGCGTGCCCGGCCCGTTCCTGATGCGCGTGATCGATACCGGCAACCTGTTCGCCGCCCAGGGCGTGACCGCGGTCGAGGCGGTGCGCCTGCGCGAGGCCGGACGTACTCCGGGCCAGATCCGCGAGCGCCTGGAGCAGGTCGCGCACAACACCTATGGCTACATGCTGCCGCGCGATCTCTACTACCTGCGTGCGCGCGCACAGAAGAAAGGCGATCGCAGCGTCGGCTGGATCGGCGCGGCGCTCGGCACCGCGCTCGACATCAAGCCGTTGCTGCGCGGTTATCGTGGCGAGACCGGTCCGGTGGCCAAGATGCGCGGTTTCCAGCCGGGCGCCGAATCACTGTTCGCCTATGCGGCCAGGCGCGTGCGCGCCGGCCTGCTGACCCCGACGCTGTGCGTCAGCTATGGCGGCGACCTCGCCGAGCTCGACGCGTTTGCGGGCTATGCGGCATTGAAGGAAACCTGCGCCGGCCAGGGGGTCGAAGTGTTCGAGAGCCCGATGAGCATGACCGGCATGGTCAATGTCGGCACCGGCGCGATCACGCTCGGCTTCGCCGCCGCGGAACACGCGTTCGCGGTCTGAAGTCGCGCGGACATCGCCCGCGGCCAGACGCCCCGCAGGCGACGATCCGCCGGCGGCGTGCGGCGCTTGACCGGCATCCGGCCCCGACACGAACGCGCGGATCGCTCCGCGCCTTCGTCGCCGGAAGGACAACCGGCCGCCGTGTCATCGGCCATCCCGGCCTGCACGGGATGAGTTCAGCCTGAACTCACTTGACGGTGAAGTCCTTGCTCGCGGCCGAGGTGCCATCCAGCGAGATTTCGACCTTGTAGTTGCCGGCCGGCCAGCCGTCCGGCTTGCTGATGTGGAAGCTCGTCACCGCGTCGCCGTTCGGCGCGATGGTCTGGCTCGACTCGTTGACGGTCTGGCCGTCCTGGTAGGTCCATTTCGCATTCAGCACGGCGTTCGCCGCGGTGCCGGTCGTCGACACGGCTGCGTAGATCGTGTCCTTCGACGAGAACGTCGTGGTCGGCGAGGTGACCTTCTGGTCCGGACCGACGGCGGTGCCGAGATCGACGGAGGTGACCGACACCGGCGCCGCGGCAGGCGGCGGCGTCGTGACGGGCGGCGGTGTCGGCGCCGGTGCCGT
>DASVLN010000546.1:0-2352 GCA_036384855.1 Burkholderiaceae bacterium
CCGCGCTCGTCCCCGCGGTCGCGCAGGCGTTCGGCCGGCTCGACGCGCTCGTCAACAGCGCCTCGCGCTTCGAGTACGACGCCCCGGCGAGCTTCGATCCCGCACTGCTGGAGTCGCTGGTGCGCAGCAACACCGCCGCGCCGGTGGTGCTCGCCCAGGCGCTGGCGGCGCAGGTCGCGCGCCAGCCGGCGGCCGGCGGCCGGATCACGCCCTGCGTCGTGAACCTGCTCGACCAGAAGCTCGCCAACCCGAATCCCGACTACTTCTCGTACACGCTCACCAAGGCCGCGCTGCAGCACGCGACCGTGCTGCTCGCTCAGGCGCTCGCGCCGGCGGTGCGCGTGTGCGGGGTGTCGCCGGGCATCACGCTCGTCTCGGGGCCGATGGACGAGGCCGAATTCGCCGCCGCGCGCAAGCTCACGGCGCTCGGCCGCTCGTCCACCCCCGAGGACATCGCGCGCGCCGTGCGCTTCCTGCTCGAGTCGCCGGCCATCACCGGCGTCGATCTCGCCGTCGACGGCGGCCAGCACCTGTGCGGGCAGCGCCGCGACGTGCTGTTCATCGCCCGGGAGCAGCAGGCCGGCGAGCCGGTCCGCTGAAGGCCCCACGAATCCCCATCCGCCCGAAAGATCCCCGATGCACAGCCTGTTGAACCATCCGTCCCTCATGGACTGCCGGCGCCTCTTCCTGCGTGACTACGAGGTGATGATCAACATCGGCGTGCACGAGTTCGAGAAGAAGGGCGAGCAGCGCGTGCTGATCAACGTCGACCTGTACGTGCCGCTCGCGCTGTCGACGCCGCACGCCGACCAGCTGTCCGAGGTGCTCGACTACGACTTCATCCGCAGCACCATCGCCGAGCGCATGGCCCGGGGCCACGTCCACCTGCAGGAGACCCTGTGCGACGACGTGCTCCAGCTGATGCTCGCGCATCCCCAGGTCCGCGCCGCGCGCGTGTCGACCGAGAAGCCCGACGTCTACCCCGACTGCGCGTCGGTGGGCGTCGAGGTCTTCGGCATCAAGGAAACCGCCCAATGAGCCTGGAACAACGACCCGACCTCCCGCCGACCGACGCCGCGGCACCCGACGACGCCGCCCGCCGCGCCGCCGAGAAGAAGCAGGCGTTCGAGATCAACAAGCTCTCGAAGCGCCTGCACCGCCAGGTCGGCCAGGCGATCATCGACTTCAACATGATCGAGCCCGGCGACAAGGTCATGTGCTGCCTGTCCGGCGGCAAGGACAGCTACGCGATGCTCGACATCCTGCTGTCGCTGCGCCAGCGCGCACCGGTGGACTTCGACATCATCGCCGTCAACCTCGACCAGAAGCAGCCGGGCTTCCCGGAGCACGTCCTGCCCGACTACCTGCGCGCGCGCGGCGTGCCCTTCCACATCGAGGAGCAGGACACCTACTCGATCGTCACGAAGCACATCGAGCCGGGCAAGACGATGTGCTCGCTGTGCTCGCGGCTGCGGCGCGGCATCCTGTACCGTGTCGCCGGCGAGCTCGGCGCGACCAAGATCGCGCTCGGCCACCACCGCGACGACATCGTGGTGACGATGTTCATGAACATGTTCTTTGGCAGCCGCCTGAAGGGGATGCCGCCCAAGCTCGTGAGCGACGACGGCAGGAACGTCGTGATCCGGCCGCTCGCCTACGTCAACGAGGACGACCTCGTGCGCTGGGCGGCGCACCGCGAGTTCCCGATCATCCCCTGCACGCTGTGCGGAAGCCAGGACAACCTGCAGCGCGTGCAGATCAAGGCGATGATCCGGGAATGGGAGAAGCAGTACCCGGGCCGCATCGACAACATCTTCACCGCGATGGGCAACATCACGCCCTCGCACATGATGGATCGCGCGCTGTTCCCGTTCACGACGATCAAGGCCAGCGGGCGCCCGGAGCCGGAGGGCGACATCGCCTTCGACGAGGACGAGTCCTGCGCCACGCCCAAGCCGGGCGTCGTGCGCATCGTCTGAAACGGCGCGGGCGCGTCGCGGGATCCACGTCCGGGGACAGCTCGCCGCAAGGGCCCGCCGGGCGCGCCGCCTGCCGGGACATACTCGAGATACACGGCCGCCCGACGATGGGCGGACGCGCCGCGGCGCCATCGGACCGGCCTGCGGCGACCAGGAGAACGCCATGTCCATCGTCCGTTCGATCCCGCTCGCGCTGGCCGCCGTCCTGCTCGGCGGCTGCGCGAGCCTGCACACCGTCACCAGCACCGTCGCCAGCTTCGGCGACTGGCCCGCGGGCAGCCCGCCCGGCACCTACGCGTTCGACCGCCTGCCCTCGCAGCAGGCGAGCCCGCAGCGCCAGGAAGCCGTCGAGGCGGCCGCGGCGCAGGCGCTG